>NZ_CANPWG010000067.1 GCF_947581915.1 Candidatus Palauibacter scopulicola | reverse complement strand
ACTGGTGAAAACACGCCGGTAAAGCTCTGCCATGAAGCGATTTACGGACGAGAACTAGCTGGGACGGTATGGAAGTGGAGGTCAAGTACGAGGATGGAACCTCCTTGATCCACTCGGGGAAACTGGTGATCGATCCTGAGGCAGGCCTCGGGTACGTGGAGGAAGACGGAACCTTCCAGGCGCTTGACCTCGACCCGGAAGCCCAGGCGCGCATCCGCAGGACGGTGGAGCGCCTCGAGCAGGCCAAGCGGGAGATCGAAGTCGTGGGCGGGAGGCTCGATGGGCTCCTGCAATCGGGCGACATCACAAGGAAGGAGGTCCCCCGGGATCTCCGGCTGAGCCTTGAAGGCGTGATGGAGCGCATCGGGGAGTTGACTCCCGGGCTGGAGGAGTTCTCCACCCAGTTGGCCATGGAGTTCCGCCGACTCCACGCGGCCGTCGAGGCAGGCGAGATCACGCACGACGAGGCCGAGCAAATGCTACGGACGCACATGGAAGCCCGTGGCGTCCATATGCGCTTGCCCGAAAAGCAGCGCTGATCTGCGATCCCGGGCCCCGAGACCGTTGCGGCCCGGCGTCCCCGACGGCACCGTAACTCTGCTCGGTCGCGCCTCCGAGCCCTGACCCGCGGGTCGGGCCCGGAGGTGCTCGTCGCGGGACACTCCGACCCGGGGAAACACATGACTCCGTCGCGCCGCCTCGCGGTTTCGTCCGCCGCCGTCCTGACCTTGACTGCCTTCGCCCCCGCGCCCGCGGTCGACCTCGTCCCCGCCCTCACGTGCGACGAACTGACTGCCACGTCATGGAGCGGCTTCGTCCTCGAGGAGGTGACGGAGGTCGAGGCCGGCGCGAGCGACCCGGCGCACTGCCGCGTGCGCGGGACGATCGACGAGGAGATCCACTTCGAGCTTCTCCTCCCGCTGGCCGAGGACTGGAACGGCCGCTTCCTCATGGGCGGCGGCGGCGGGTTCGTGGGGAGCGTCCAGAACCAGGCGCTCCAGTTCGCGGGGCCGGTCTCGGTCCTGAGCCGCGGGTTCGCCACGGTGGGGACGGACACGGGACACCAGGGCCCGGGCATCGACGCGAGCTGGGCGCTGAACCGGCCCGACCGGGAGGTGAACTTCGGCCACCGGGCGGTGCACGTGACGGCGGAGACGGCGAAGACGATCGTCCGCCTCTTCTACGGCCGCGACATCGAGTACTCGTATTTCATCGGCTGCTCGCGCGGCGGGGGCCAGGCGATGATGTCGTCGCAGCGCTATCCGGACGACTTCGACGGCATCGTGTCCGGGGCGCCGGCCTACGACTGGCCCGGCCTCGGCGCCTTCTTCCTCCAGACCCAGCAGGCGCTGTATCCCGACCCGAACGACCTCGCGACCCCGGTCATCACGGACGAGGCCGCGGCCATCCTCGAAGCTGCGATCCTCGAGGCGTGCGACGGGAACGACGGTGTGGAGGACGGGTTCATGACGAACCCCATGGCGTGCGAGATCGACATCGCCTCGATCGAGGGACTGACGGCCGAACAGCGGGCCGCCGCGGAGGTGATCTACGGCGGTGCCCGCGCGGGGGACCGGCACGTCTACCCCGGCTTGCCCTTCGGGGGCGAGACCGACCAGGGCGGGTGGAGAATGTGGGTCACGGGGCGTGAGATGCAGCTCGGGCCGGCCGGACCCAACCTCCACTACGCCTTCGGCACGCAGATGTACAAGTACATCATCTTCGACGACCCGGAGTTCGACTACTCCACGTACGACTTCAGCGACTACTTCGCGTGGGAGGAGGACACGCGCCGCGCCCGCGCGATCCTCAACGCGACGGACACGGATCTGACCGCGTTCAAGACGGCGGGCGGCAAGCTGATCCTGTGGACCGGCTGGTCGGACCCTGCGATCCCCGCCAGCGGAACCATCGCCTACTATGAGGGCGTGGCCGCGGGCGACGACGAAGCGGAGGGCTACACGCGGTTGTTCATGCTGCCCGGCGTCCTGCACTGCGCGGGCGGGCCGGGCCCGGACTTCGTCGACTGGATCGCCGCCATCCAGTCGTGGGTCGAGGAGGACGAGGCCCCCGAGCGGCTCGTCGCGACGAAGTTCGGCGAGGCCGGCGTCGAGATGCAGCGGCCCGTGTGCCCGTGGCCGGCCTACGCCGCCTACAACGGCACCGGAGACCCGAAGCAGGAGGACAGCTTCGAATGCGTCGCACCGTGATTACGCTCCGAGTGAACGGCGAGACCCACTCGCTCGACGTCGAACCCTCGACCCCGCTGCTCTACGTCCTCCGGAACGATCTCGGCCTCCGCGGGCCCCGGTTCGGTTGCGGCCTCGGCCAGTGCGGGACGTGCACCGTGCTGCTGGACGGCCGCGCGATCCGTTCCTGCATGCGCCCGGTGTCCCGCGCCGAGGGCGAGATCGTCACCCTCGACGGCCTGTCCGCCGCCGGCGAACTCGATCCCGTGCAGCAGGCGTGGATCGACGAGCAGGTGCCGCAGTGCGGGTACTGCCAGAACGGCCAGATCCTCACCGCCAAAGCGCTCCTCGACCGCAATCCGGACCCGAGCGACGACGAGATCCGGCAAGGGATGAATGGCGCCCTCTGCCGCTGCATGACGTACTACCGGATCCAGTCCGCCGTGAAACGCGCCGCGGAGGCAATGGCGAACGGGGCCGGTGGGGTCGACTCGGCGAATGGGGCCGGTGCGGCCAACGGCGCGGATGAGGCTGGCGCGAATGAGGCTGGCGGGGAGGTGGACCGGTGAGGCGCCCGGCGGAGTTGTCCGCGAAGCTCGACGACGCGCTCGGCCGATGGGAGGGCGACACGTCCCGCCGCGACTTCCTCAGGACATCGGGGCTGTTCGTCCTCGGCTTCAGCAGCGTGGGCTTCAGCGGCGCGGGCGGCATCGGTGTGGCGGGACCCGGCCGGAACGGCTCCGGCGCCCCCGGCGAGGCGAACCCGTACCCCGACCCCGATTACCTCCAGCTCGACTCGTGGCTCGTCGTGCACGAGGACGGCACGGCCACCTTCTACGTCGGCAAGACGGACGGCGGGCAGGGGACCGGGACCGCCATGCGTCAGATGATGTGCGACGAACTCGACCTCGCCTACGACCGGGCCACGCTCGTCATGGGCCGAACGGATATGACGGTCGATCAGGGCGGATCGGGCGGTTCCGATGCCATCGAGCGGGACGCGCTGCCGGCGCGTCGCGTCGCGGCTGAAGCGCGACGGGTCCTGCTGGAGCTGGCTTCGGAGCGCTTCGACGTCCCCGCCGACGAACTCACCGTCAGCGAAGGCGTCATCTCCGTGGCGACCGATCCCGAGCGCACGGCCACGTACGGCGATCTGATCGGCGGACGGCGCTTCGACGTTGCCCTCACGGGAAGGAACGTCAACGAGACGACCGGCCTCGCGTCCGTGAAGCCGGTCCAGGACCTGAAGATCGTCGGGCAGTCCCTCCCGCGATACGACATCCCTGCCAAGGTCGATGGGTCGCTCGAGTGGGCGGTCGACGTGCAGCTCCCCGGCATGGTCCACGCGCGGAACGTGCGGCCGCCCTTCGCCGGCGCGCGGCTCGTCTCCGTCGACGAGTCCTCCATCCGCGACATCCCCGGCTTCATCCGCGTCTTCCGGGAGGGGAACTACGTCGCCGTCGTCTGCGAGCGGGAGGAACAGGCGATCCAGGCGGCGGAGAGCCTCGCGCTCGAGTGGGAGAGGCCGGAGACGGCGCCCTTCCCAACGTCCGAGGACCTCTTCGACTACATGCGCGGCGCCACCCCGGTCGGCGCGGGGACCGGGACACCTTCCCGCCCCCGCGAAGAGGGGGATCCCGGCGCGGCGCTGGCGGGCGCGGTGACGGTTGTCGAAGCCGGCTACGACATCCCCTTCCAGGGACACACGGCGATCGGGCCCGCCCACGCCGTGGCCGACCCCTCGGACGGGCAGATGACGATCTACACGAACGACATGAAGCCCTACAGCCACCGCACGGGAATCGCCGAGTTCCTCGGCATGCCGCCGGAACGGGTGCGGGTGATCTGGATGGAGGGTCCGCAACTATACGGGCGCACGGCGGCGGACGACGCGGGCTTCGAGGCGGCGTACCTGGCGCGGGAACTGGGCCGCCCCGTGCGGGTGCAGTGGATGCGCCACGAGGAGACGGCGTGGGACACGAAGGGCCCCGCCTTCGCCATCGATCTTCGCGGCGGGCTGGACGACGCCGGCAACGTCGTTGCGCTCGACTATCGCGCCCGGATCGCGAACTACGCGCACGTCGGCTACAACCAGGCCGACACCGTGCTCATCGCCCAGCTCATGGGGATCCGGCCCGAGCGGCCGTCTCCCGGCGGCGGCCGGGGCCCGGACGAGATGTACCACATCCCCAACCGGCGGGAGGAGACGCGGGCCGTCCGCTTCCCGCTCGCCTTCGAGACGCCGCTCCGCACGGGCAACCTGCGCGACCCCAACGGCCCGCAGACGACCTTCGCCGGAGAATCGTTCATCGACGAGATGGCCGCGGCCGCGAACGCCGACCCGGTCGAGTTCCGTCTCCGCCTCCTGCGCGGGACGACGGAGGACGACGCGACGTTCCGCCGGGCCCGCTCGATCGCCGTCATCGAAGCGGCGGCCGAGGCGTTCGGCTGGGAGCCGAGGCCTTCGCCTAGGGAGCCGGGCGGCGGGCGCATCCTCACCGGGCGCGGGATCTCGTACGCGTACCGCATACAGACGGCCGTCGCGACGATCGCGGAGGTGGAGGTCGACCGGGAGAGTGGGCGCGTGTGGGTCAAGCGCATGATGTGCGCGCACGACTGCGGCCTCGTGATCAACCCCGACGGCCTCGAGAACACGATCCAGGGGAACCTCCTGCACGGGATCAGCCGGACCCTGTTCGAGGAGGTGCGGTTCGACGACGAGAGGGTTACCAGCGTCGACTGGCGTACGCACCCGACCATCACGCACCGGGACGCGCCCGAGCAGATCGATGTCGTGACCGTCAACGGCGACCCGAACCCGGACCGGCCGGACCTGCCGCACTACGGAGCGGGCGAGCCCTCGCACCGCACGGTCCCGGCGGCGATCGCGAACGCGATTTACGATGCGACCGGCGTGCGCATGCGCCGCATCCCGCTGCGCCCGGAGCGCGTGCTGGAAGAGCTGGCAGCGGCCGGGGTCTAGCGGCGGCCCGTCCCCGGCGCGCCTAGATCTTGATGTAGGTGCCGCGGCGGTGGAGGAGCCACATGATGCCCAGCCAGAAGGTGACCTGGGCCCATGCCATGGCCAGCGACCCGCCGTAGTCGCCCGCCCACGACCGGAACGCGTGCTCGTACA
Source organism: Candidatus Palauibacter scopulicola (assembly GCF_947581915.1). Taxonomy (NCBI): domain Bacteria; kingdom Pseudomonadati; phylum Gemmatimonadota; class Gemmatimonadia; order Candidatus Palauibacterales; family Candidatus Palauibacteraceae; genus Candidatus Palauibacter; species Candidatus Palauibacter scopulicola. The sequence continues at coordinate 151,331 of NZ_CANPWG010000067.1, read as the reverse complement.
GCCACGCGCTCAGCGGCACGCCCCCGTCGCCCCCGACCCGGATCCGGGCCAGCGTCTTGGCGAACATGCCGGAGGCGACGAACACGGCGATCGAGTTCATCCCGTAGATGACGAGCGGCGTCACCCACGCCCCGCGCAGCCGCTTCACGTCGATGAGCCAGTACATGGCGCCGAACAGGAGGAGCGCAGTCCCGGCGGTGAAGAGCACGTAGGAACTCGACCACAGGTTCTTGTTGATCGGGAACACCGTGTCCCACAGGAATCCCAGCACGACGAGCCAGGCGCCGATGATCCACATTCCGCGCGAGATCTCGCCTCCAGAGCGGTCCGACCGCAGCCACTCGCCGCAGAAGATCCCCAGGAGGCACGTCCCGATGGCCGGCAGCGTCGAGAGGAGTCCTTCCGGATCCCACGTCCCCTGCCACAGCCGGTCGCCCATGAGGAACCGGTCGATCCGGGCCCCGAGGTTCCCGTCCGGCGTCAGGTCTCCCGCGACGAGGGCCCAGTACCCGAGGAGGAGCACCCCCACCGCGATCCACCGCACGCGCGCGGACCCCCACAGGTAGAGCGCGGCCGCCGCGCAGTAGACGAGGCCGATCCGCTGCAGCACGCCGTAGAGGCGCATGTCGAACAGGTCGAAGTCGGGAATCGCCCGCATCGCGAGCCCGAGCCCGATGAGGATGAGCGAGCGCCGCACCACGTGCCGGAACAGCCGGCCCCGTCCGGCTCCCTCGGCGAGGCGGCGCGAGAAGGAGAAGGGGAGGGCGACGCCGACGATGAAGAGGAAGTAGGGGAAGATGAGGTCGGTCGGGGTCCACCCGTGCCACTGCGCGTGGGCCAGCGGCGCGTAGACGTAGGCCCAACTGCCGGGGTTGTTGACGAGGATCATCGCCGCGATCGTCAATCCCCGGAACGCGTCCAGCGAGACGACGCGCCCGCCTGTCGGTCCGGTCATGACGACCCCCGCGCTATGCCCGAAGCTGCTATGCCGGAAGCTGTGTTCGGGCTACCTGCGGAAGCGGTCTCCGCCGCGGCCCCTGTCGCCCCCGCCGGCCATCGAACGGTTCCCGAGATACCAGGTGAAGTTCAGCATCACGTACTGCGTGAGCGACTCGACCCGGCGCTCCTGGATGAAGCCGGGCGAGTTCGTGTACGTGACCCCCTGATTCTGGCCCAGCAGGTCGAACGCCACCAGCCGGATCTCGGCCTGGTCGTTGAGGATGCGGCGCTGCAGCGAAGCCTCCCACAGCGCGACGTTTCGCCCCGGCCCGAACAGGTCCTGGTCGTAGAGCCGCCACTGGAACTCCGTACCCAGCGTCCACGCCCCGAGGTAGAAGTCGGCGCTCCCGTACAGCGTCGAGTTGACGTAGTCCTCGTTCAACTCCTCGTTCAGGGAATAGCTGACGTCGCTGAGCGTCAGCTTGGCGCCGCCGCGCACGTCGTAGTCCTCCTTGGCGCGGTTCTCGAGTTCGATCCCGAACGTGTGCGACAGCGACCGGCTCCGGTTCTCGAGGTCGTTGACGAATTCGTTCGAACTGAAGTAGCCCAGGTTGTAGTTCAGGTCCACCTGCCCGCCCATCCAGCGCAGCGGCCGCCCGAAACTCGCGCCGCCGTTGGCCGACCATGCGCTCCCGAGGTTCACGGGCGAGATCGTCTGCAGTCCCCGCTGCGTCACCGTGCGGGACTGGGCGATGTCGTTCGTCGTGACGCTGACGTTCGCCCACGTGAACAGGTTGACGAAGCTGAACATGTCGAAGAAACGGTACTCGGTCCGCAGGCGGTGCGTGTATTCGGGCTGCAAATCCGGGTTCCCCATCCGGATCCGCAGCGGATCGCGGTTGTCGACGAAGGGCTGGAGATCCGTCATGCGCGGTTCGCGCGTCGATGTCGAGTACCGGAACTGGAGCGTGCGCATGTCGTCGACCTGCATCCGGTACTCGGCGTTGGGCAGCACGTGCGTGTATCCGTTGGCGATCTCCTCGCTCCGGCCGAGGATCGTTCCCTCGAGGTCCGAGCCCTGCAGGCGCAGTCCGAGCACGAGCCGCCCGGCCTCGCTCGTGCGGTTGAAGCGAAAACCCCCGCGCAGGTAGCTGTACGTCCGCTCGAACCCCGAAGTGAGCAGGGCGTTCGGCGTCCGGCCATCAGGCCCGATGTCGAACACCGACTGGTTCTCGTCCTCCGCGGTCGCGCTCCGCTCCCCGTAGACCTCGAGCATGGATTCCCAGGGCATGGGCTGGGTCATCGAGAGGCGGACGGAGTGCGTCAGCGTCTGACCGACATTCGTCTGCTCCTGGAGCACGTCGCCGGCCTGCGCCCGCGGGTTCTCCACGTTGCCCTCGATCGACGAAGCGAGGTTCGTGAAACGGTCGGCATCGCTGAGGTTCACCCGGGCCTCGGCGAACAGGCTCCGCCCGCTGTCGTCGAGCCGCTTGCGCCACGTGAGCCGGGCGTCGCCGCCCACGTCATCGCTGTCCACGTCGTAGTTCGTCGCCGCGGCCGTGAGAAACTGGCCGGTACCCGAGCGCGTGTCCTGGAAGTCGACGCGGTCGAGGAGGGAGCCACGGGCGTTCAGGTTCCCGCGCAGCCGCAGTTCGTGGCCCTCGGCGAGCGTAAACTGGGAGTTCAGGTTGACGCGGTGCGAGGAGTTCTCGGTGTCCGTTTGCGTGGCGCGGTCGACGAGGGATGAGGCGCTCGTGCCGAGGAGTTGCTCCTGCCGTCGCGTCTCGTTCTGGAAGTTGTCGAGCGTGCTGATGCGGTAGCTCGTCCGGATCCAGTGGTCGTCGTTCCCGCCGAAGTCGTGGTTGACGTTGAAAGCCAGCATGCGGGTCTCGGTGAGCCCGTCGTCGCCCCCGCCGCCGCGGCCGAAATCCCGTCCGCCGAACGACATGGCGTCGCCCCACCCGAACCCGGCCTGGTTCACGTTGTTCGCGCTCCCGACGAGGGCGAGCTGCGTGGTGGGCGAAAAGCGGTTGATCGACACGGCGCCCGCGTACGGAATCCCGCCGGCCACCGTCCCGGATTCGCCGCCGGCCAGCCGCCGCGCGGCCACCGACTCGCCGAACCCGGGCGCCGCGGACGCGTTGTCGACGTCCGCCCCGAGCCCGCCGGACGTGCGGCCGAAGTAGCCCGACCGCGCCTCTTCCTTGAGCTCCAGGTTGATCGTCCGCTCTTCCTCGCCGTCGGCGATGCCCGTGAACTCGGCCATGTCCGATTCTTTGTCGTAGACCTCCACCTTCTCCACGGCCTCGGCGGGCAGGTTCTGGGTCGCCATGGTGGGGTCGCCCCCGAAGAACTCCTTCCCGTCAACGAGGACGTTCTCAACCTCTTCGCCCTGCGCCGTGATCGACCCGTCGGTCTCCACCTCGATCCCCGGAAGCTGGCGGAGCAGGTCCTCCACCGTCGCGTTGGGCCGCGTCCGGAAGGCGAGCGCGTTGTAGCCGAGGGTGTCCCGCCGGTTCAGGAAGGGGACGTGGTCGAGGGTGACGACGAGCGGGTCCACCTCGACCGCCATCACCTCGAGGTTGATGGTGCCGACGTTCACGTCCTCGCCGGCGAGGGAGAGGTCCTGCCGCACCGTGCCGTATCCGATCAGCGTGACCTGCAGGATGTACTCGCCGGGTCCGAGATCTCCGAGGGCGAAGACGCCGTCGCCGTGGGAGGTCGTGAAGCGGGTGAGGACCGAGTCGGGCTTCGCCAGCGCGACGACCATGGCGCCGTTGAGTCCCGCGCCGTCCGCGTCGGCGATCACGCCGCTCACCGTGTACTCGGCCTGCGCCTCGATGGGACGGGGCGAGAAGGCCGCGGTCGTCACCGCGATCGCCAGCAGCGCCAGGATCGGCCCGCGCCGCCTCATCGGAGCCCCCCGTCGAACGGACGGCGCCGGTTGCCGGCCCCGCGCGTGGCCCGGATTTCCTCGAGCTTCTCCGCCACGAGGGCTTCGTACTCCTCGTGCGTGACCATTTCCCCGTCCGTCGGGGGCGCGATCGCGACGTCGCCGAGGCCGTCGAGGTTCACCTCGGTCGCCGAGTAGAGGAGGTCTCCGCCGTCGACCGTGAGCACGAGGATGAGGCCGGGAAGCCCGCCGTACTGGCCGGGGCCCGCCTGCACCGGGATCTGGGGTGTGAACCAGGCTTCGATCTCCGATCCGTCATGGACCGCCGTCGCCTGCTGGACCATGTAACCGAGGAACTCGCGCTGTTCGGTCCCGAGCTTCCACGCAAACGCGGGCCGGTCTCCGGAGATCAGGAACGTGCGCCCCATGAACTCGCGGGTCTCCGTGATCGCGCCGCTCCCGAAGTCGACATAGGCCTGAACCACGTCCTCCTGGTCGCTGCGGGAGGCCGATCCCATTCTGAGCCGCATCGCCATCCCGAGGGCGCGGCGGTCCATCCGGTCCGAACCGCCGGGAGCGCCCCGGGGGGTCGCTTCCTGCTCTTCCGGATCCGGCATCATGATCGACCGGGCGCCGTCGAAGCGGAGGACCATGGAGGCCGTGTTCAGCGCCGCGAGGCGGTCGCGAAATGCCGCCATGCGCTCCGGCACCTCGAAGTCGAACTGCACCGAACGCAGGTAGTGGACGCTCCCCGCCTGTGCCGCCTGCGCGCCGAGCGCCGCCGGCGCGAAGCCCGCAGCGAAGCCCGCAAGGGCCACCGGGAGGGCCGCCCGAAGGGAGAATTGGAACCGTTGCCGCAACCGTCGTCGTGTACTCATGGAACCCGTCGCTTGTCGTCCGTCATCCATTAGATCGGACACACGCCGCCAGGGTCACGTTGCAGCGAGCGCCGCAGCGGGAGAGGAGTCGGCGGCCGGCGGCGTCAGGACCAGAGCGTCGAAATGGGCGCGGCGGCCAGGCGACGGCCGAAGGGGGTCGTCCGGTCGTGGTCGTGAAGAACCAGTCCCAGCGCGAAGCGATCGCCGCAGGCGGCCTTGAGGCGCTCAAGACCGGCAAAATCGCGACGCGAGACCGTAGCGGATGCCTTCACCTCGATCCCGACCACTCTGCCGAGCCCGTCTTCCAGGACGACATCGACCTCGTTGCCCTGCTTGTCCCGGAAGTGAGAGAACCTGTAGGGATCGTCGACCCAGCCGGTGAGCTTGAGGAGTTCTCCGAAAACGAAAGTCTCCAGCAGCGGCCCGAAACGCGTCCGGTCGCGACCGAGGAGTTCCGGCGACCGCTGGCCCCAGGACGCGAGCAGCCCCGAGTCCAGGAAGTGCAGCTTCGGGGTCTTCAGGAGCCGCTTCAGGGTGTTCGAATACCAGGGCTGCAGCGTCCGAAGGAGGAACAGGTCTTCGAGTACGCCGACGTACTTGCGGATGGTGACGTGGTTCATGCCCAATGCCGAACCGAACCCCGAGTAGTTCACGAGTTGCCCGGAATGTTCGGCGAGCACGCGCAGCAGCTTCGGCATGGCCTGCAGTTGATCGACGCGGGCGATGTCGCGGACATCCCGTTGCAGGATCGCCTCGACGTAGTTCAGGTGCCATCGGCGGCGACGACGCCAGGTCGAGCGAGTCAGCGCCTCGGGATACCCTCCGGCGAGCACGATGTCCAGGAGTTCGGCGCCCACGACGGGGTTGGTGGAGACCGGAGCGTCGCCCGCGAACGCGCGTGGCAGGAATCCGGGTCGGGTGCCTCGCAATTCCGCTTGAGCGAGAGGCAGGAGGCGGATGGTCTCCATGCGACCCGCGAGGGAATCGGCGACGCGGGGCAGCGTCATCAGGTTCGCGGATCCGGTGAGCAGGAACCGTCCCGGACGAGGATCCCTGTCTACGGCGGTCTTGATCGCGAGCAGGAGTTCCGGAACGCGCTGGATCTCGTCGATCACAGCTCGGTCCAGGCCACGCACGAAACCGGTGGGATCGGTCTCGGCGGCATTGAGAGTGACGGCGTCGTCGAGTGTGAAGAAAGGGATTTCGGTGTGCGCGATCTGCTGCGCCAGCGTGGTTTTTCCTGACTGGCGGGGACCGCAGAGCAACACGACTCGCGTATCCGCGAGTGCCTCTGCGATTCGGTCGTCAACGAAACGACGATACAGGATTTCAGTCCTCCCGCGCGAAAGCCGAAGCTCCTGACCAATTGAAAACTTATGAATGACCGATTGAAAGTTTTGCGTTGTTCAATTGAAAGTCAAGCTGCGTCCATCTGAAAAGCTAGAGTGGGTCGATGGCTACGCGGCGCACGTCGCGGCCGAGGACCCGGCGCAGGCGGGCGAAGAGGAGGACGGCCACGACGGCGAGTCCGGCGGCCAGGCCCCACCACAGGCCGCGCGGGCCCCAGTCGGCACGGAAGGCGAGGAAGTAGCTCACCGGGACGCCGAGCAGCCAGAAGCCGAGGGCGTTGACGAGGAAGGGCGTGAAGGTGTTTCCGGCGCCGCGAAAGACACCGGCCGCGACGGTCTGGAGGCCATCGGCGACCTGGAAGACGCCGGCGATCGGGATCAGCGACGCGGCGATGGCGATGACCGCGAGATCGTGCGAATAGAGGCCGGCCCAGAAGCGCGGGAAGGCGAGAAACGCGCCCGCGGTGGCGAGCATGAAGACGCCGCTGAGCTGGATCCCCGCGGCCGCGGCCCGGCGCGCACCGTCCATGTCCTCGCGTCCCACGGCGTGGCCGACACGCACGGCGGAAGCCGCCGCGATCCCGAACGGCACCATGAAGGTGAGCGCGGCGAGGTTGAGGGCGATCTGGTGCCCCGCCATCGCCTCGGTGCCCAGCCAGCCCATCATGACGCCGATCACGGCGAACGCCCCGAACTCGAGTTGCTGCTGGAAGCCGATCGGCGTGCCGAGCCGCACCATGCGCACGAGCGCGCGCCGGTCGAGCGCCTCGCGCCGGAACCGGCCCAGATAGGGACGCATGGAGGACCAGGACAGCCAGAGAAGCGCGACCGCCATGCACCAGCGCGCGAGGCTCGACCCCCACGCCGAGCCCACGGCCCCCAACTGCGGCACCCCGAGATTGCCGTAGATCAGCACCCAGTTGAGGAAGGCGTTCAGGAGGTTCGCCCCCGCGATCGTCCACACGATCGGCGCCACGCGATGCATCGCCTGCAGGCTCTGTCGGAGCACGACGAACGCGTAGAAGGGAAGCATCCCGAGGATCGATCCCAGCGCGTAGCCCCCGGCCACGGGGACGACATCCGCGGGCTGCCGCAGCAGGGCGAACACGCGCGCCGCGGGCAGGAAGAGCAGGGACGTGATCGCCGTCAGGAACAGAGTGAGGACGAACGCCCGCTGTATCCCCCGGGCGGCGGCTTCATGGTTCCCCGCCCCCACGCCCTGCGCGACGATGGGATCGAGCGACATGAGCACGCCCATGCCGAACACGGCGATCTGAAAGAAGTAGATGTTTCCCAGGCCGACGGCGGCGAGATCGGTCGCCGACAGGCGGCCGACCATGACCGTGTCTACGACGCCCATCATCATGATGCCCACCTGAACCGTCACGATCGGGAGGGCCAGTTCCAGCATGCGCGCGAGGTCCGCGCGGCGGGGAGCGAGGTTCATCGCGCCATCATCGCGGGGCGCCTCGCGGCGCGCAAATCCTGCAGATCCGCCGGAAATTCCGTTGCCGGCCCGCAGCGCCGCGGATAGACTCCGGCTCACCCGCCGGAGGACCGGAAGCGGGCAAAGCCTCACCCGCGCCAGGACCGGAAGCGGGCCGGCCGGCTGCTAGGTCGAGGGGGAGAACATCGAGATTCTGACGTTCACGGGCGGACCGTTCGTGCAGAACACGCTGCTCGTGGTCTGCGAGGACGGCCGCACCGGGCTGTTGGTCGATCCGGGAGCCGCGACGCCCGAGGCGCTGGCCGAGGCGCGCGCTCGCGACCTGGACATCGCGGCGCTCCTCGTCACGCACGCCCACCTGGATCACATCGACGGCCTCAAGGAGGCGAAGGTGGAGACGGGGGCGCCCATCTACCTCCACCCGCTCGACCGCCCGCTCTACGACAACATCGCGAACCAGGCCCTCGCCTTCGGCGTACCCTGCGTGGAGCCGCCGCCGCCCGACATCGACCTGGTCCCCGGCACGAACATCGCCTTCGGCGGCTCGGAATTCGAGGTCGTGTTCGCGCCCGGCCACGCGCCGGGGCACGTGATGTTCGTCTCCACGTCGCACCCCGTGGCGATCGTGGGGGACGTGATCTTCCGCGGGTCGATCGGACGGACGGACCTCCCGAACGGGGACTACGGCGTGCTCATGGAATCCATTCGGACGCAGGTGCTCACGCTACCGTCCGAGACCCGCCTCTACCCCGGCCACGGCCCCGAGACCACCGTGGCGCTGGAGCGTGACACCAACCCCTTCGTCCTCCAACTCCACGGCGGCCGCTGGGTCTGACCCCCGCCCGACCCGCGCGCCGGATCTGACCCCGGCGCCGTCCGGCGTCAGGGGTTCGTGGCGACGGGCTCGAACGCCTTGAGGACCTCGCGCGTCATGTCCCACCGGTCGAAGCCCTGCCGGCCGTAGTCGAGCCCGCGCCGGACGATGACGACGTCGTGTGAAGGCACGATGACGACGAACTGGCCACGGTTGCCGGCGGTGGAGTAGGCGTCCTTCGGTACGTCCGTGCGGTCGTCCGGCACAAGCCAGAACTGGCCGCCGTATTCGTTGCCGGTCTCCGACGTGGCGGGGGCCGGCGTCCGCACGAAGTCGATCCACTCCTCCGAGATCAGGCGCTCGTCTTTCCACATCCCGTTCTGCGCGTAGAGGAGCCCGAAGCGGGCGAGGTCGCGGGCCGTCGTGTACACCTGGCTGCTCATGATGAAGTCGCCGAAGCGGTCCGTGCTGAGGAGCGTGTTCCGCATGCCGATCTTGTCGAGGAGACGTTCCCGCGGGAACTCGAGGTAGGCCTGCGGGTCGCCGATCACCTGCTTCATCGCGTACACGCCGAGCAGCGTGTCGTAGTTCTCGTAGTCCCAGAACGTCCCGGGTTCCTGCATGAGCGAGCGGTTGCGGGCGCCGTGCACCGAACTCTCTCCGGCCCAGTAGGAGAAGCCCGACCCGGTCGCGTACTCCATCCCCCAACTGTCCACGGGATAGAGTCCGCTGGACATGTTGAGCACGTGACGAAGGGTGATCTCCCGCCGGGGATCGTTCTCCGGCGAGCCCGCGTTCCCGGGCAGCCAGTCGAAGGGCAGGGGCTCGTCGAGCGCCAGCTTCCCCTCGTCGACGAGCATGCCGATCAGGGTCGAAGCGATGCTCTTCGCGGTCGACCAGGTGCGGGTCTTTGTGAACATGTCGACGCCGGGCGCGTAACGCTCGTGGATGATCTCGCCGTCGTGGAGGACGATGAGGCTGAGCGTCACCTGCTCCGGGGATTCGCGGTCGAAGGTCCAGTCGGACGCGGCCTCGAGGGCCACCGGATCGACGCCGCGCGGGAGCGGGCGGCTCATGACGAGGTCGCCGTCCGGCCACGCCGCCCCCGCCGCAGCGCCCTCCGCCCGGGGCGTGGTCAGGATCGGCAGGTCATCGATGTCGTCGAAGGTCTGCTCCGGCGACAGGATCACGCACCCGATCCCCTCGCGGAACGCGGCCCTCATGGTCGGGGTCGCGCCGGATTCGCCGATGGCGACGGCCTTCCTCTCCCAGTCCACGACGTAATCGCCGCCCTCGGCCGTCCCGACCGGGTCGCGCAGGTAGGCGAGTTCCTGCTCGAAGACCTGCTCCAGCGTCCGGTCTCCCGTGAACAGGCCGTTGCACTGGAGGATGGCCTGGACGCCGCGCTGGATCATCTCCCGTTGCGGAGCGAAGTAATCGTAGGACCGCTCCTGCTGGGCAGCCGCGGCTGCCGGCGCGAGGAGGGCGAGCGCGATGGCCGCGAACGTGAGGCGCTTCATGGCTTCCCCCGGAGTCCGGACGACAGGTTTCCTGGAACCCTGCCAACATGCGGGATGCACGCGTTTCCGGCCACGGCTGAAGGTCGCGCCCATCGGCGAGCTGGAATATCGTGTCCCCGTGATCGATCAGATTCTCTACGGCTCCATCGCGCTCATCGCGCTCACGAACCCGCTCGCCGAGTTGCCCTTCTTCTTCGCGGCGACGGACGGGTCCTCGCGGGCGGAACTGCGGCGCGCGGCGGTCAAGGTCGCGGTCGGAGTGCTCATCGTGCTGACCGTCGCCACCGTTGCCGGCGCGCGCATCCTGAACCTCTTCGACGTGAGCTTCGCCGCGTTCCGGACGGCTGGCGGCCTCGTCGTCGTCCTCGCCGCGCTCGAGATGCTCCGCGGCGCCGGGTTCGGGATCACGGGCGTGCGCCGGGATCCGGGCGAGACGGAGGACCACCTGTGGGTCCCGCTCGTCATGCCGCTCATCGCGGGTCCGGCGTCGATCACCGCCGCGATCACGCTGGCGCTCGACGAGGCCGGCGCGTTGATCGGGGTTCCCGTCGCCACGCTGATCGCGGTGTTCGTCGCGTCGGCGGGCGTGCTCGCGGTGCTTCTCGCGGCCAGCTTCCTCTCGCACGCGCTGAGCCGCCGGGCGGTCCGGATCTTCGAGCGCTTCTCCGGCCTGATCCTGCTCGCCATCGGCTGCCAGATGTGCCTCAGCGGCATCCGGGAGTTCTTCGCCGGCTGACGGAGTCGGCTAACGCACGATGTCCACGGTGACGTCGTCGCCGAAGCGCCCGCCGAGGTCGCTGAGGAAGAGCGACGCCGAAGCGTGGTGGCCCATGATGTAGCGGCTCACGAAGCGGAAGATGGCGCTGTACACCTCCCCCTCCTCGGTGATCGTCACGATCGCTCCGCCCGCCGCGGGTTCGATCTCGTAGATCCAGCGTCCGCCGAAGGGCATGCCTTCCGAGAGGATCGTCGTTACGAGCCGGCTCGGGGGCTGGCTCTCCGTCAACTCCATGGGAAGCGGACCCGTGGCCTCGATCATCACCCAGGCGGGGTTGCCGTCGCGGGCCGGGAGTTCCTCGACGCGTTCGACGGAGGGACGCCACTCGGGGTAGGCCCGGTAGTCCGCGATGGTCTCGAAGATCTCCTCCGGCGAAGCCGGGAACTCGGCCCTCACCACCGCGACATGGTCCTGGGGCAGGGAACTCCCGACGCCGAAGACGACCGCGAACAGCCCCGCGATGACGACGAGCATGCCGATGATGATGCGTTTCAGGGTGCGGTTCATGGGACGGCTTTCGTTGCAGGGGGCGGAGGGTCGCGGAGGATGGGGAGCGTGAGGCACGTCGGGCCGCCCTCGCACGGGATGCAGAGCGCGTCGCCGTCGAAGCACGTGACGTCGCAGCCCGCGTCCCTCAGGAGCCGGACGGTCTCCGGAAATCCGTCGAGCGCGATGCAGCGGCGCGGGGCCGTCGCGAGGACGTTGAGACTCATCCCCCCGGAAGCCGCGAATTCCTCATCCCCCGCCTCGAGACATTGGATGCCGCGCTCGCGCATCAACTCGTAGAGCGCGACCGGGAAGAGCCGGGGATAAACCAGCGCAAGATCCCGATCCAGCGGGCTGACCAGGGAGAGGAGGTGCAGGCAGGCGGCGCTTCCGTTCCAGATGGGAAGGTCGAAGGCGCGGACTTCGATCCCGAACGGCGCCAGCATCGCCCGGAGCTGGTCGATGCCCGACTGGTTGGTACGAAAGCCGCGCCCCGCCGCGAGCGTGCGTTCATCGACCCACATCAGATCCCCGCCTTCCGCAACTCCCGGGGCCTCGATGGCGCCGATCACCGGCAGGCCGAGACGCCGGTAGAGCGCCTCGTGGCTTGCCACCTCGGGCTGTCGCAACGCCTTCCCGGGCTGCAGCAGGATCGCGCCGCCGGGCGTCATGAAGGAGGGATCGAAGGGGAACATCGCGTCGGCGAGCCCGTCATCCTCCGCACCCTCGATCCACTCGATTTCCGCCCCGGAGGCCGCGACGCACTCGGCGAACGCGTCGTACTGGCGGAGCAGCCGGCCGGGCTCGATCGGCCCCGCGTAGTGCCAGCGCGCCGGGTCCGCCTCCAGCGTCGCCCGGCCCGGCCGGCGCAGCGCCACGCGGCGCAGCGGCGCCACCATGCTGGAGACGCCGAACCTCGCTTCGGTTTGCACCCGCCCGTTCATCTGGCTGAAGCTACCGCGGGGCCGATACCTTCGCTGCCCGCGACGCGCCCGACAGCGCCGGTGCCGTGAGGCCCGCCGCCACGGCACGGACCGCAGCACGAGGGTTCCCGAACTTGGACCGAGACCGATTCCGCAGCGCCTCGACGTTCTCCGAATACCTGGAGACAGTGGAGAAGAACCGCGAACTCTGGCACGCGCTGGCCCGCCGCGCGGCGGTGGACGATGAGACCCGGCAACGTGCCCGCGCCATCCCCGGCCAATGGAACGTCATCGCGCTCACCGAGGACTGGTGCGGAGACGCGATCAACACCCTCCCCGTGTTCGACCGCCTGGCGGAGGTCGCCGGGAACATCGAACTGCGCCTGCTCCTGCGGGACGAGAATCCGGACCTGATGGACGCCCATCTGACGAACGGGACGAGCCGGTCCATTCCGGTTCTCATCGCCTACGACGAGACGTTCCGCGAGCGTGGCTGGTGGGGCCCCCGGCCGGCGCCGATCCAGGAGTGGGTGATGACGGAGGGGATGAAGCTGGACCCGGCAGACCGCTATCGCGAGGTGCGCCGCTACTACGCAAGAGACAAGGGCCGCACCGCGCTGGACGAGTTCCTCCGCATTCTCGAGCGCGCGGCCGCCGGCGCCTGAGGGAGCGTCAGCCGCGGCCCGCGGCCCGCATCGCGACAAACACGGGGACGCCCGCCACGAGGAGCAGGAAGCCCCAGAAGACGATTTCGGGACCCGCCCCCGCGATGGCCCAGAAGGAAAACCCGAAGGCGAGGACAGCCACGACCAGCCGGCCCACCGGGGCTGCCGCGCCGGAGGGCTGCGCCCCCCGCGCCCCCGTCGCGGCGAGGCGCTCGCGCACGGCGAAGAGCAGTCCGGTCGCGCTCGCGAACACGTAGGCGAGCAGCGTCGCGAGCGTGGAGAGCAGGATGAGGAAGGTGAAGGCCTGGACGAGACCGCGCGTGTAGTTCATCGCGATGAGGATCGTCGCGACGCCCGCCGCGAAGATGAGCCCGAAGGACGGTGTGCCGCGCGGGCTGAGCCGCGCGAAGGCGGCGGGAAGGAGGCCATCCTGCGCGGCCGCCCGGGGAAGCTGTCCGGAAAGCAGGATCCAGCCGTTGAGCGCGCCGAAGCAGGCGATCGTGGCGCCCGCGCCGATCACGAGCCGGCCGGCATTCCCCCAGATCGATCCGGCCGCGTCCGCGAAGGGCGCGGTGGAGACGGCGAGGTCCGCCGGCGCGATGATCCCCATCACGGCGGAGGTGCTGATGATGAAGATCGTTGCCGCGATCAGCGTGCCGAGGATCGTGGCCCGCGGGATCGTCCGCGCGGGATCCCGCACGTCGGCGGCGGGGACGGTCGCGGCCTCGAGTCCCATGAAGGCCCACAGCGTCAGCGTCACCGTTGCCGTAACCGCGGTGACGGGACTGCCGCCGGCGGGATTGAACGGCCGGAAGTGTTCGGGCTGGAAGTAGAGGAAGCCGATGGTGCCGATCGCCGCCAGCGGCAGGAGCTTGAGCGCGGTGGTGACGAGTTGCACGTGCCCCGCCGCGCGCACGCCCCAGGCGTTCACGAACGTCAGGCTCCAGAGGGCGACGAGGGATGCCACGCCTCCGGCGACCGGAGAAGCGCCCAGCGTGGGCCAGAAGACGGTGGCATAGCTCACGGTCGCCACGGCGAGGGCGGCATTGGCCGTGAGCAGCGAGATCCAGTAGGCCCAGGCGACCCAGAATCCGACGAAATCGCCGAAGCCCTCGCGCGCGAAGGCGTAGGGGCCGCCGACCTTCGGAATCAACGCGCCCAGCCGCGCCATCACGAGCGCCAGGCACATGGCCCCGCCCGCGCTCACGAGCCAGCCGAGGATGCTGATCCCCCCGTACGGAGAGAGCGAGGCGGGCAGCAGAAAGACGCCCGAGCCCACCATGCTCCCGACGACAAGGGCCGTGCACATCCACAACCCCAAGGCGGGTCTGGGCGTCATCCGCTGCTCCGAGCCGGAGTTGCTACGACGCTAGCGGTTCCCCCGATAGTTCCTCACGGGCGGGAGCCGCGCTCCGGTTCCGCCGGGCGGCTCCGTCTCGGCCACCACCTCGAGCGTCAGGGTGCCGATGCCGTCGATCGAGGCGCTGACGACCTCGCCGGGCTGCAGGAAGCGCGTCTCGCCGCGCACCGCCGTGCCCATGCCGACCCCGCCCGAGGTGCCGTTGTTGACTACGTCCCCGGGGAACAGCGTCGCGATCGAGGATCCGTACTCGATCAGCTCCCACAGGGTGTGGATCATGTCCCCCGCGGTCGCCTCCTGCATGCGCTCCTCGCCGACGTCCAGCGTCTGGCGCAGTATCTCCATCGGGTCGCCGTAGAACTCCTTCGGCACGATCCACGGACCCATGGGCGCGAACGTGTCGTGGCCCTTTCCGACGAACCAGTCCGACGTCATGGGGTTGCCGCCGGGCGGCCGCCCGCCGCGGTCGGAGACGTCGATCGTCACCGTGTATCCGAACACATGGTTCTCGGCGTCGCGGGCATCCACGTACTTGGCGCTGCGACCGATCACCGCGCCGAGCTCCACCTCCCAGTCCGTGCGGTCCCGGCCGAAGGGGATCACGATCCGGTCGTCGGCGCCGATCACCGCGCCGCGCGTCGGCTTGAGGAAGAGATAGGGCACGCCCCGGTTCTCACGCCGCTGGCGGCGGGCTTCGCGCCGCTCCTCCTCGGTGCCCGCCTCGTTGACGTGGCTGTAGAAGTTGACCGCCGCGTTCAGGATCTTCCCGGGGTACATGATGGGCGGGAGGACCCGCACGTCCTCGAGATCGTGGACGAAGTCGGCTCTGCCGCTCCCGGACAGCCCGCCCCGGGCCACGAGGTCGTTGACGATCTCGTACAGCCGGAGCCGGACCCCGTACTCATAGCGGCCGATGAGGTCGATCATGTCGGCCGGCGGCGGGACGGGCGGATAGGCCGGGTTTCGCTCGAGCTCCCGGTTCGCCTCCTCGATGTCGACGATGAGCGCGTCGCGCAGCACGAGGGCCACGCGCGGAGCGCCGCCGATCTCGAACGTCCCCACCTTGAAAGGCTCCGCGATCTCGATCTCCGGTCCTGCCTGGGCCGACAGCGGAGCGGAGACCGCCAGAGCCGCGGCCGCCAGCAGCGCCCTCATGAGCCGGGATCCCGCCGATAGGTGCTCACGGGCGGCAGCCGCACGCCCATGTCGCCGAGAGGCTCCGGCCCCTCCACCACCGGGAGTTCGATCGTGCCGATCCCGTCGATCGTCGCCGTCACGACATCGCCCGGCTGCAGGAATCGAGCCTCGCCCATGCCGACCCCGCCGGAGGTGCCGAGGTTGATCACGTCACCGGGGAACAACGTCACGATCGAGGAGGCGTATTCGATCAACTCCCACAGCGAGTGGATCATGTCGCCCGCCGTCGCCTCCTGCATGCGCTCGCCGCCCACATCCAGCGTCTGCCGCAGCATCTCCATCGGGTCGCCGTAGAACTCCTTCGGGACGATCCACGGGCCCATGGGCGCGAACGTGTCGTGCCCCTTCTCGACCAGCCAGTCGGAAGGCGTGGGGTTGCCGCCCGGGGGACGCCCGCCGCGGTCGGAGACGTCGATCGTCACCGTATACCCGAAGACGGTCGCCTGGGCATCCTCGGAGGCGACGTACTTTGCCGCCCGCCCCATGACCACGCCCAGTTCCACCTCCCAGTCGGTCTGGCTGCGGCCGTGCGGAATCACGATCCGCTCGCTGGTCCCGACCACGGCGCCGCGGGACGGCTTGAGGTAGAGGTAGGGCACGCCCCGGTTCTCACGGCGCTCGCGAACCGCCTCCTCCTGCTCGCCTTCGGGCGCGTCCGCGGCGACGCGGCTGTAGAAGTTGCTCGCCGCGTTCAGGATCTTGCCCGGATACATGATCGGCGGCAGGATCCGGACCTCGTCGACACCGTAGACGTATTCCGCGCGAGTGGGGCCGGAGAGCCGCTGATAGGCGATCGTCTCGTTGACGATCTCGTACAGGCGCCGCTGGAGGCCGTACTCGTAGCGGCCGATGAGGTCGAGCATGTCCGTGGGCGCCGGCACCCTCGGATACGCGCGATTCCGCTCGAGGACTTCGTTCGCCAGTTCGATGTCGACGATGAAGGCGTCGCGCAGCACGAGCCCGACGCGAGGCACGTCCCTGATCGCGAACGTCCCCACCTTGAACGGTTCCACGAGTACGATGCCCGCGACATCCTGCGCGGCGACGGAGGCCGCGGAGAAGAGGACCGCGATCACTCCAAGCGGAAGCGCCCGTCCGGTCGAAGTTCGTCTGCTCGGTGCGGTTCTCATGGGTCTTTCCTCTCGGTTGGGGACGGCGGGTCTCACGGCACCAGCCCGTCCAGTTGTTCGATCGTGGCCATGGAGGGATCGCGTTCGGCCTGGAGCCGGCGCGCGGTCGCTTCGGCGGCCCGCATGACGCGAAGCAGGTTGTCGGCCGCGAGGGCCCGGAGTTCGGATTCGGTCCATCCGCGACGGGAAAGTTCGGCGAACAGGGCCGGGTACGTCGATACGTCCTCCAGCCCGACCGGCCCCCGGTCGATGCCGTCGTAGTCGCCCCCGATCGCGACGTGGTCGATGCCCGCCACGTCACGGATGTGCTCGATATGCGCCACGACATCGGCCATCGTGGCGCGCGGGCGTCCTTCCGATGGGCCGACGTAGTTGGCGACCTCCTGGTTCACGAAGGACTCGACGAAGGTGACCATGACGACGCCGCCGTTCTCCGGCAGCCGGCTCAACACGTCGTCCGGCACGTTGCGCGGGTGGTCCGTCACCGCCCGGGCGGAGGAATGCGAGAAGATGACCGGCGCCTCGGTCACGTCGAGCGCATCGTGCATGCTTCCGGGCGACACATGCGAGATGTCGACCAGCATGCCCAGCCAGTTCATTTCGCGCACGACCTCCTTGCCGAAGGCGGAGAGCCCCCCGAGTTCGGGCAGCGCGCAGCAGGAGTCGGCCCAGGGGAGGTTGGCGCTGTGCGTGAGCGTCATGTAGCGGACGCCGAGCGCGTAGAAGGCCCGCAGGGCGCCGAGCGAGTTCTCGATCGCATGGCCCCCCTCCATGCCGAGCATCGAGGCGACCTTGCCGCGGTGGAACTGCTCCATCACATCCGCCGCGGTGAGCGCGAGCCCCAGGTCCTCGCGGTGATCGGAGATGATCTGGAGCGCGATGTCGATCTGCTCGAGTTGCATGCGCGCGCCGCCGCCATCCCACATGACCGAGGAAGGGACGTAGACGGACCAGAACTGGGCCCCGACGCCGCCGGCCCGAAGGCGGGCGAGATCGGTGTGGCCCGGCGTGGGGCGCGAGATGTCGTAGGCGCGGACGTCGCGGGGCGCTTCCGCGTTCCGGATCGCCCAGGGAAGGTCGTTGTGTCCGTCGAACAGGGGGACGCTCGACAGCACGCGGTTCGCAACCTCGACATGTTCGTCCTGCGCACGCGCATTGGCGGCCGCGAGCCCAAGGATGAGCGCGGACAGAACCGCCATCGCCGGCGTCCGGGTGAGAATTCGCATCATGTTGCACCGACTCCCGTTGACAAACGCAGCGGCAGAACAGCCTACAATGGATTCTCGCTTGGCGGACGGCGCGCCGCCAGCCATGCCGCGCCACGGGCGGCGTCGTGGCCGGGCGCAGGTGCGAACGCCCGTCCCGCGCGGGTATCTTCCCGCATGCTGATCAACTGCGACATGGGCGAGAGCTACGGGCCTTGGGAGAAGGGGGCCGATGAAGCGGTCATGCCGCTGATCGATCAGGCCAATATCGCCTGCGGCGGCCATGCCGGGGATCCGGACACGATGGCCCGGACGCTCCGTCTGGCGGCCGAGCACGGCGTGCAGGCGGGGGCGCACCCGGGCTATCCCGACCGGCGGAACTTCGGGCGACTGCAACTGGACTGGCCGGTCGATTCGCTGGTGCTCGAGATGCAGGCGCAGATCGGGGCGCTGCGGGGCGTGGCGTCGGCGCTGGGCATCCCGCTGCGGCACGTGAAGCCCCACGGAGCGCTGTACCTCGCCATGATGAAGGACGACCGGCTACTCACGCGGCTGGCGGAAGGCGTGGCGGCGCTGGACCCGACGCTCGCGTTCGTCCTGCAGGCGACGCCGGAGCGCGAGCGGCACGCGGCGATGCTGGAGCACACGGAGTTGACGCTGGCGTTCGAAGCCTTTGCGGATCGGGCCTACGCGGCCGACGGGCGCCTTCAGGCGCGCGGGATCGACGGCGCCGTCCTCTCCGACGCGGACGCCGTGGCCAGCCACGTAGCGAACCTCCTCGATGGATTCGTGGAGACCCCCGCGGGCCCGCTCCCCGTGGCGGCCGAGACGCTCTGCGTTCACGGCGACAACCCCTCCGCCACGGCGGTGCTCCGCCGCATCCGCGAACTCGTGCCGCGGAAGAAGTAGATCGCCGGTGATCACCTTCCCGGGGCCGGTGAGCGCCCTGGTCACGCTTCCGGTGGCGCCCGACCGCGACGGCATCGCGCGAGTCCTCCGTCTCGAGCGTTCCGCGCGCGACGCCCTGCCGGACCTCCGCGCGACGATTCCGGCCTTCAACCGGCTGCTCGTCGAGGGGTCGCCCCACAGTTGGGACGCGACGGACGTCGAATCCAGGCTGGCCGCGGCCGCGGAAGAGTGTCTGGCGGAGACGCCCCGGATCGACGCGGGCGACCCCGTGTCGCTGCCGGTGTGCTACGATCCGGAACTGGCCCCGGACCTGGAGGAGGTGGCGGCGAACGCGGGTGTGGGCGTGGGGGAGGTGGCGCGGCTCCACAGCGGTAGGGCGTATGCCGTCCTCGCGACCGGGTTCGCGCCGGGGTTCGCCTACATGGGCGACGTGGACGCGCGGATCGCCATGCCGCGCCTCACGACGCCCCGCCCGCGCGTTGAAGCGGGAGCCGTCGGGATCGCGGACCGGCGCACCGGCGTCTATCCGGCGGCAGGGCCGGGCGGCTGGCGTCTGATCGGCCGCGTGCCCTCGGCGCTCTTCGCCGATGCCGCCGAGCGGATCGCGCGCTTTCGGGTGGGCGGCTCGGTCGAGTTCCGCCCGATCGACCGGGACGAATACGAGGCTGCGGGCGGATGAGCCCGCACGGCGTCGTGGACCGCCCCGGGCCGCTCTGCACGATCCAGGATCTGGGCCGGCGGACCGGCCGCCGCGTCGGGCTGGCCCCCGGGGGCGCGATGGACCAGCGCGCCTACCTCTGGGCCAACCGGCTGCTCGGCAACGATCCGGCGGCGGCCGCGCTCGAGATCACCCTGGGCGGCTTCGCCCTGCGCTTCGCCGTCGAGACGTCCGTGGCGCTGACGGGTGCCGACTGCGCCGCCACGCTCGACGGCGTCGAAACGGGGACCTGGCGCACCGTCCGGGCCCGCCCGGGCCAGGTGCTGCGGCTCGGCTACAGCGCGACCGGCATGCGCGCCTTCGTCGCGTTCCCCGGCGGTCTCGATGTCCCCACGGCGTTCGGCTCCGCATCGGCCGTCGTGCGCGACGGATGGCCCGGGCTGCTCGGCCGGCCCCTCCGCGCCGGCGAGCCCCTCCGCTGGCGCGACCCCGAACGCGCCTGTCCGGTGCGGCGCGTGCCCCGCGAACTCGTCCCCCCGGAGACGGCCTCGCTGACGCTGCCGCTGATCGCCGGCTACGAGTGGGCCGAGTTCTCGGAGGCGGACCGGGAGCGGGTGTTCGACGCGGAATGGACGCTTGACCCGGCGAGCGACAGAACCGCGGGCCGACTGGCCGGCCCCGCCCTGGGATCGGGTCCGCGCGTCCTCGACTCGACGCCCCTCGTGGACGGTACCGTTCAGGTGACGGGCGACGGCCTGCCGCTCGTCTTCATGCGGGACCGCCCCACGATCGGCGGCTACGCGAAGCTCGGCTCCGTCGACCCGGTCGCGCTCGACGCGTTTGCGCAGGCCCGGCCCGGCGCGCCCATCCGTTTCGCCCGCGCCGACCCCGACGCCATCCGCCACGCGCTCGCCCGGCGGGAGCGTTTCTTCGGCATCCGCGACGATCGGTAATGCGCTCCCGCGCGCGTCCCGGAACGCCTCCCGATCGGAGAAAGTTGAACGTCAAAGCTCCGCCGGCTTATATTTCAGGTTCGGGTGCAGTTCGGGTGGGGTGGATCAGCGGGGTGGAGGCATCGTGAAAACCTGGACGATGTTGCCGCGCCACGGCGCGCGGCCCCTTCGGAATTCGAATCTCTTCTTCGTGGCGGCGTGCGTGCTCCTGGCCCTGCCCGGTGAGATGTCGGGACAGAGTCTCCGCGGGTCCACGAGTTCCCTGGACCGCCAGAACCGCGTCGCCCGCGAGCACGACTTCACCTACATCGCGACGCCGGCCCAATTGCAGCGCTTCGTCGACAACGGCTATCTCGTGCCAGTGCCCCCCTCGACGGACTACATGCTCCACGATCTCTCGTTCCCCTACGCGCGGCCCGAGGTCAAGCTGTTCATCTCGCGGCTCGCCCGGCAGTACCGGAGCGCCTGTGGCGAGCGGCTCGTCGTCACCAGCCTCACGCGCCCGAAGAACAAGCAGCCGCGAAATGCCTCCCCCCGCTCCGTACACCCCACCGGCATGGCGCTCGACCTGCGCCGCCCCGACCCGAAGTGCCGCGGGTGGCTCGAGCGCGTGCTGCTCCAGCTCGAGGGGTCGGGGGTGCTCGAGGCGACCCTGGAGCGCCACCCGCCGCACTACCACCTGGCGATCTTCCCGCAGCAATACGCGGCCTACGTCGAGCGAATCACGCGCGCGCAGCAGCAGTACGTCGCCGGCGGAGGGCGGTACCGGGTGATGGCGGGCGATTCGCTCTGGGGGATCGCCCGTCGCCACGAAACGACCGTGACCCGCCTCCGATCCGCGAACAACCTGAGCGGGAGCCGGATCTATCCGGGCCAGGTCCTCACGCTTCCCGAATAACCCCCGCGGACGGGCGGGCCTGCCGCCCCGGACGGAGACCGACATTCGTTTCCAGAGCAGAGCGGCGCTGACGATCCTGGCCCTGACCCAGGGGGCCGTGGCGGCGGCGGGAGCCGGCGGGGCAGCCGCGCAGGAAGCGGAGCCGGTCCGCCTCTCGGGCTACGTGCGAGTGGCGGAGAACGACGAGGTGATTCGGGCCGCGCGGCTCGACATCGAGGAGCGCGGTCTCATCATCGGGACGAACCGGTTCGGGTTCTACTCGGTCGAACTGCCTCCCGGGCGGTATTCGATCCGCGTCACCAGCCTCGGCTACGAAACCGTGACCGAGGTCGTGGACCTGCGGGAGACGACCTCGCTGGACTTCTCGCTCCCCCTCAGGCCCGTCATCGTGACGGAACTCACGGTCACCGCCGACCGCGAACCTCCGGACCTCGACCCGGCGAGCCTGGACATGAGCGTCGTCCGGCTCGATGTCCCATCCCTCTCCGAACTCCCGCTGGTCCTCGGCGAGGCGGACCCGGTCCGCACGCTGACCCTCTATCCCGGCATCAGCACGGCAAACGACGCGACGACCGCGATCAACGTGCGCGGCGGCGCCGGCGACGAGAACCAGATCCGGCTCGACGACTCCGAGGTGTTCAATCCGGCCCACGCCATCGGCCTCTTCTCGACCTTCAACTCGGACGCGGTGGGGGACGTCACCCTCTACAAGGGCGGTATCCCGGCCCGCTACGGCGGCCGCCTCTCCTCCGTGCTGGAGATCCACCAGCGCGAGGGGAACTCGCGCGAGTTCGAGGGGGCGGCGACGATCGGCCTCCTCTCCAGCCGCCTCAGCCTCCAGGGCCCCCTCTTCGACGGAAGGGGATCCTGGCTCGTCGCGGGCCGCCGCACCTACGCGGACCTCTTCCTGGGCCTGTCGAGCGACCCCTCGATCCAGGAGAGCGCCGCCTACTTCTACGACCTCAACGCCAAGGCGAACGCGCGCTACGGCGCCACCGGCCAGGTCATGCTCTCCGGCTACTTCGGCCGCGACCGGCTGCGGATCGGAACCCAGGCCTCCGCCGGGTGGGGGAACGCGACGGGCACGCTGCGCTGGAACCATGTGTTCGGCCCGGTCTTCTCCCATCTGACCGTCACCTACAGCGACTACGAGTACCACCTGCAGAACAACTTCAACGCGCAAGCCGCCTCGCTCGACGCGGGGATCCGGAACTTCAGCGTCACCATCGACGAGTCGTGGGACGTGGGCCCTTCGGACCGGTTGGAGTTCGGATTGGGGCTCCGCAGCTACGAGATCCAGCCCGCGAACATCGCCCCCGGCGAGGGGTCGGCGGTCATCGCGACGGAGTTCGAGTCGCGGAGGGGCCTCTCTCCCGAGGCATACATCGAACACGAAACGGAGATCGGACGCCTCGGGCTCCGCTACGGGCTTCGGGCGGCAGGGTTCATCCGCCGGGGCGCGGCGACGGTCTACGACTACGAGAACGGCGCCCCCGTGGTGTATCGCCCGGCGCTGGGCCGCTACGAGCCCGGGGCCGTCGTGGACAGCACGCGGTACGGCGACGGAGAGACGATCATCTCGTACGGAGGCCTCGAGCCGCGGCTCGGGTTGCGCTTCGGACTCAGCGACGCCTCATCGCTCAAGGCGAGCTACTCACGCACGCGGCAGTACCTGCGGCTGGTGACGAACACGAACTCCCCCACTCCGCTCGACCTGTGGGATCCCGTGGGGCCGTACGTGAAGCCGCACGTCGCCGATCAGTTCGCCCTCGGCTACGTGTCCACGCTCGCCGGGGGGCGCTACGCGCTGTCGGGAGAGGTCTACTACAAGCGGGCGCGCCACCTGATCGATTACGTGGACGGGGCGGACATCTACTTCAGCCGGCGGCTCGAAACGCTTCTCCTCCCGGGCGACGGACGCGGATACGGGGTGGAGTTCCTCCTGAGAAAGACCCGCGGGCGCCTCACCGGATGGGCGAGCTATACCCTCGCCCGCTCGGATCAGCGGACGCCCGGGCTCACGGCGGCGGATCCCGGGGTCAACGGGGGAGACTGGTATCCTTCACCCTACGACCGGACGCACGATTTCGCCCTGACGGGACTGTACAGGCTCGGCGAGGACTGGAGCCTCGGGGCGAACTTCGTCTTCGCCACGGGGTTGCCGACGACGTATCCCGTCGCGAGGTATGAGTTCGCCGGCCTGATTCTGGGAGAGTTCGGGCCGCGGAACGCCAGACGCCTTCCGGCCTATCATCGTCTGGACGTGTCGGCCACCAGGAGATGGGGCCGGGGAGAACTCCAGTTCGGGCTCTTCAACGTGTACAACCGCTTCAACGCGCAGGCGATCGCCTTCCGCCAGAACCGGGACTCGCGCACCGTCACGGAGGCGGTGGAGACCGCCGTGTTCGGCCTGGTGCCGAGCATCAGCTACCGGCGGAACTTCTGATGGGTCGCGGCGGCGGGAGTCGCGCGCTGACGGCGGGCCGGCTGCTCGCGTTGGCCGGGTGTCTCGCGGCCGCGGGCTGCGAACGCGTCGTGGACGTCGACATTCCGGACCCGGTGCCGAGGCTCGTCGTGGAGGGGCGGATCGAGCGCATCAAGGGTGCGCCGAGCGACGCGCCGAGCGGAAGACAGCGCATCCGGCTGTCGACGACGGCGGGCTTCTTCGACAGCCGGCCGACCCCGCCCGCGACGGGCGCCATCGTCACGGTCGTCGACGGAGCCGGCCGCGCCTACTCGTTCCCGGAGCTCGAGCCGGGCCTGTACGGGACGGAACACCTCTTCGCGAGCGTCGGAGAGACGTACACGCTCTTCCTCGAGTACCGAGGCGACGTGTACGAGGCGTCCGCTCTGCTGGGGGAGGTCCCCCTGATCGATTCGCTGTATTTCGTATACGAAGAGGAGACGCTCTTCATCGACGAGGAAGGCTATCGGGCCGCGATCGACTTCGCGGATCCGGCCGGGGTCCCGAACTACTACCTGTGGGAACAACTCGTGGAGGGCGTGAACGAAATCCCGCCGGACCCCGGAAACGCGATCAATCTCGTGAGCCGGGACGAACTGTACGACGGGCAGGATGTGGTCGGCTTCCAGCCGAACGATGAGATCGCCATCGCGCCCGGCGAACACGCGGAGATCCGCCAGATCTCGCTCTCGAGGCTGGGCTACGACTACTACTACGCGCTCTTCGAGCAGAACGCGCTCGGCTCGGCGAACCCATTCTCCATCCCGCCCGCCACCATCCGGGGGAACGTCGTGAATCTGGACCGTCCGCACCGGTTTGCGTTCGGTTTCTTCGGGGCGGCCGAGGTGAGTATCGCGGAGGGGATCGCCCCCGCCCGATAGCAGGCTATGTTCGCTTCCGTGTTCGACGATCCCGGTACTCTGAAGGCGGCGGGAGCCGCCGTCGCGCTCGCCATCCTGTGGCTGGTCGAGGGCGTCCTCCCGATGTTCGAGGGCCGAAGCGCGAGGGCGGGGCACGGGGCGCGGAACCTCGCCCTCGGCGTGGGGAACGCGGCGGTGGCGGCCGTCATCTTCGCCGCGGCTACGCTGTTCGTGACGGAAGGGGCGAGGGCGCGCGGCTTCGGGCTGCTCCACCTGCTCGAACTGCCGGCGTGGGCCCGGATCGGGCTCGCCATCGTGATCTTCGATGCGTGGCAGTACCTGTGGCACCGGCTGAATCACCGGGTGCGGTTCCTGTGGCGCTTCCACCAGGTCCACCATTCGGACGCCGAACTGGACGCCACGTCGGGCCTCCGCTTTCACACGGGGGAGATCGTGCTGTCCTCCATCGCGCGGCTCGCCGTGCTTCCCGTCCTCGGCGTGACGGTGGCGGAACTCCTCGTCTACGAGGCGATCCTCCTCCCGATCATCCTCTTCCACCACAGCAACGTGCGGCTGCCCGGCCGGGTGGACCGGCGCCTGCGCTGGCTCATCGTCACGCCGTGGATGCACTGGGTCCATCACTCCGACCATCAACCTGAGACCGACTCGAACTACTCGAGCATCTTCTCCTTCTGGGACCGGGCCTTCGGGAGCTTCCGGCTCCGGTCCGAGCCGCGCGAGATCCGTCTCGGGCTCGAGAACGTGGACCGCTCGGAGTGGGGGACGCTGCGCGGGATGCTCTCGATGCCCTTCCGGCGCGGGCGTCGCGAGTAGGCGGGCGGGCGTCGCGAGCAAGCGGGAGGGGGGCTTGCGAGGGCGAGACCGGGAGGTGCGGGCCCTCAGCCTGACCGCCGTCTTCTGCGCGGCGGCGCTGGTCGCGTGCGGCAACCCGGTCACGACGCCGCATCCGGGGGATAGCGGGGCCGGGCCCGATCCGGTGCCCCCGCCCGTCGACCTTTCGCGTGCGTGGACGAAGTCGACGCCCGGAGCCGAGGGGTTCGATCCGGAGTTGCTGGAAAGCGCGTTCGCGAATGCGGCGAACGCCGTGCCGAACATCCGGGCGCTCGTCGCGGTCCGGAACGGGCATCTCGTCGAGGAGGCGTACTACGGCGGCATGCACCGGGATTCGGCCTTCGACATGCGGTCCGTGACGAAGACCGTCACGGCGCTGCTCGTCGGCCTCGCCTCGGATCGGGGACTTCTGGACCCGGAGGATCCGATGACGGACTGGCTGTCGCATCCGTCGCGGCGGTCCGAGCACGGCGGCATCCGCGTGCGCGACCTCCTCACGATGACGAGCGGCATGCAGTGGTCCGACGAGGAGGACTTCGGCCCGTGGGCCCGTTCCGGCCGGCCCGTCGGGTACGTCCTCGACCTGCCCATCGTCGCCCCTCCGGGCCGACGGTTCATCTACAACACCGGGGGGTCGCACCTGCTGACGGTCATCGTCGAGAACGCGGTCGACGGGAGCGCGCTGGAGTTCGCGGAGCGGGAGTTGATGGGTCCGCTCGGCATCGACAACAAGCGCTGGCCGGTCATGCAGGACAGCGTGATCGTGGGCGGCGCCGCGCTGGCGCTCCGTGCGCGCGACGCCGCGAAGATCGGTCAGCTCCTCCTGCAGGGAGGCCGGTCCGGGTCACGGCAGGTCGTCTCCCGGGCATGGACGGCAACGCAGGTCGACCGGCTCGTGGCGCTCGGCGACATCGGCTACGTCCTGCGGGACGCGGGGTACGGCTACCAGACGTGGAGCGACCGCCAGGGCGGCGGCGAGGACGTGTCCGCGTTCGTGATGTGGGGCTACGGGGGCCAGTTCGTGTGGGTCGTGCCGGATCGGCAACTCGTCGTCGTGGCCCAGACCCACTGGCGCGGCACGGGCGATCACGACGGGAGACAGGCCGACGCCGTGGCCGATCTCATCGTGCACCGCGTGATCGAGGCCGCGCGCCCCATCCGCGGCTAGCGCCGCACGCCCCCGGGCCGCTGGCGCCGCACCGTCCCGGGCCGCTGGCGGCGTACCGTGCCGCGACGGAACGTGAGGGCCTATGTTCCACGGGTTCTCTCGATCTCGTTCCGGAGAAACGCCTGATGCGCATCGTCACCGCCGCTTTCGCCGCCGTAGTGGCCGCCGTCACAGCCGGCAGTGCCCTCGCCGCCGCGGCCGAACCGGTCGCCGCCCAGGAGCGGGCGCGGGGGCTGCTCGATCCGCCGCCCATGGATGACAGTCCCGGCATGCGCGTGTACGCCGCCTCGTGCGCGGAGTGCCATTCCGGCCAGCGCACGGTGCGCGCTCCCGGCCTCACCACGCTCGGCGCGATGACGCCCCGGGCCGTCCTCAGTTCGCTGGAGGGAGGCCGCATGCGCCGGCACGGCGAGGATCTCACGGCGGACGAGCGCCGCGCCGTGGCGGAGTGGCTCACCGGCGATACCCTGGTCGAGACCCGCCTCCCGTCCTCCGCCTTCTGCGCGAGCGCGCCGAGCGAGGAGGGCGTCGTGCACTGGTCGGGCTGGGGCGGTGGCGCCGGCGAGACGGGCTTCGCGGATGCGGCCCGCGCGGGGCTCACCGCCGCCGACCTGCCGAATCTGGAACTCGCCTGGGCCTTCGGTTTCCCGGACGTGAGCCAGGTGCGCTCGAAGCCGGCCGTGGTCGACGACCGGGTCATCGTGGGTTCGGCCTACGGCGAGGTGTATTCCATCGACCTGGAGAGCGGTTGCGTACACTGGGTGTTCGCGGGCGACGCCGCCGTGCGCGGCGCGATCGCGATCGGAGACGGCCCCGACGGCGGGCAGTCGGCCTTCTTCGCGGACTTCCGCACGAACGTGTACGCGATCGACGCGACGAGCGGCGCTCTCCACTGGCGCGCCGTCGCCGGCACCCACGCGGATCACGTCGTCACGGGAAGCGTGACCGTCCACGAGGGCCGCGTCTTCGTCCCGCTTTCTTCGATGGAGATCATCAGCGCCGGCGATCCCGCCTACGAGTGCTGCACGTCCAGCGGCGGCGTCGCCGCCTTCTCGGCGGAGACGGGCGAACCGCTGTGGGAGTTCCAGACCGTGGCCGACGAGCCGCGGCACGTGGGAGAGAACGAGGCTGGAACCCGCCTCTTCGCGCCTTCTGGGGCGCCGGTGTGGTCGAGCCCGACGGTCGACGCCGCGCGCGGTCTCCTCTACATCGGGACCGGCGAGAACTACACGCGGCCGACGACGGGCGGGAGCGACGCGATCACCGCGCTGGACATGGAGACGGGCGAGGCCCGCTGGACCTTCCAGGGTCGGCAAGACGACGCCTGGAACATGTCCTGCCTTTCGCCCCGCTTCCAGAACTGCCCCGCGCCGACGGGCCCGGATCACGACTTCGGCATGGCCCCGATCATCGTCACCGCCGAGGACGGATCGCAGCTCCTCATCGCCGGGCAGAAGTCCGGCATGGTGTGGGCGCTGGACCCCGACTCGGACGGCGAACTCGTGTGGGCGCGCCGCGTCGGCACGGGAAGCTCTCTCGGCGGCATCCACTGGGGTCTCGCGTCCGACGGCCGCCGGGCCTACGTGCCGAACGTCGACAACCCGTTCGCCATCATCTCGGACCCGCGCTCCGGGGAGTCCACGCAGATGAACGCCGGCGATCCGCCCACTCCCGGCGTCTACGCCCTGGAACTCGCCGGCGGCGAAGTCCTGTGGCACGCGCCCCCCGATCCGTCCGTGTGCCAGGACCGGGCCGGCTGCATGCCCTTCTTCTCCCCGGCCCCCACCGCGATCGAAGGGGCGGTGCTGGCCGGGAGCCTGGACGGCCACATGCGCGCCTTCTCCACGGAGGACGGCTCGGTGCTCTGGGATGTCGACACCGCCCGCGAGTTCGAGACCGTGAACGGTGTGCCGGGGCGGGGCGGCGCCATCGACGGGCCCGGCCCCGTCGTGGCGCGCGGCTACATCCTCGTCAACTCGGGATACGACCTGTTCAGCCAGATGCCCGGCAATCTCCTGCTCGCCTGGCGAGTACGACGCTAAGCCCGTTTCGGAGGCCCCCATGCGCATGCGCGTTCGCAACTCCCGACCGATCCTCTCGATCCCCTTCGCCGTGCTCCTGGCGGCGCCCGGACTCGTCGCGCAGGAAGGGCGGCCCCTCGAACTCGCGGACTACTACCGGCTCAAGGACGCGGGGAGCCCGGCCCTTTCGCCCGATGGCTCGCGCGTCGCCTACGTCGTGACGTCGGTCCTCGAGGAAGAGAACCGCCGCCACAGCGAGATCCGGCTCGTGGACGCCGACGGTTCCGGGGAGGCGACGCGGGTGACGAGCCCGAGCTTCAGCGCCTCCTCGCCCCGCTGGAGCCCCGACGGCCGCTACCTCGTCTTCACGTCGAATCGGCCCGACCCGGGTGGATCGGGCGCCGGGAGCACGTGGTTCCTCCGCATGGACCGGCCGGCCGGCGAGGCGTTCCGGCTCGAGGGGCTGCGGGGCTCTCCGGTCTTCAGCCCGGACGGCCGCTGGATCGCGTTCACGCGGCCGACGCCGCCCCCGCCTCCGCCGGAGCCCGTCTGGGAGTCCGACTTCGAGCGCCGCACCGTGGAGCGGTTCGATGGGCGCGAGTACGACTGGATGAACTACCGCTTCGACCGGCGGGGCTACCTCCCCGACCCGCGCGATCCGAACGCGACGCCTCCCCGCGAAGTGTACCTGCTGCCGGCCGAGGGGGGAGAAGCGCGGCAGCTCACGGAACTCGGCTTCGATGCCTCCGGGCTCGCCTGGAGTCCCGACGGCCGGCGGCTCGCGTTCACCGCGGATGTCCACCAGCGCGATGAGCACTCGTACGAGCGGTCGGATCTCTGGGTCGTCGACCTCGACGGCGACGTGAACCGGCTCACGGACGACGGATACAACTACTCCTCCCCGGCCTGGTCCGCCGACGGTGCGCGGCTCGTCGTCCGGGGCAACGAAGGCCTCGACATCATCATCCGCGAAGCCCGCGACCGCGGGGCGCCCAACGACCTCTTCGTGTTCGACGCGGCGAACGGGACGCGGCTCCGCAACCTCACCGCGGAGTGGGACCTCATCCCCGGCGGTCCCACCGTGAGCGCCGACGGCGGGCACGTCTATTTCTCCGCGGGTATTCGCGGCAACACGCACCTCTTCCGCGTCGCCGAGGGAGGGGGGGCGGTCGAGCAGGTGACGAGGGGGGACCGCCGGCTCGGGAGCTTCTCCTTCTCGGGGGACTTCTCGCGCGTCGCGTTCCGCGCCACCGCGCCGACGGAACCCGGCGATGTCTGGGTCGCGGAGGTGGGGGCCGAGATGGACGACGAGGTGCGGCTCAGCGAGGTGAATCGCGACCTGCTCGCCGGGATCGGAATGTCCAGCCCGGAGCGGCTCTCGTTTCGGAGTCCCGACGGGACCGAGGTCGAAGGCTGGATGCTCCCGGCGCGCGGCTACGCCGCCGGGCAGGGCGGATTCCCGATGGTCCTGCAGATGCACGGCGGACCCCACGGGGCCTACGGCAACACGTTCTCGTTCGACCAGCAGCTCCTTGCGGCGCAGGGCTACATGGTGCTGTTCACGAACCCGCGGGCCTCGACCGGATACGGAGAGGACTTCCGCTGGGGGACGTGGGGCGGCTGGGGGTTCAACGATTACGACGACGTGATGGCGGGCGTCGACCACGCGATCGAACGCTACGAGATCGACACCGCGCGCATGGGCGCGACCGGCTATTCCTACGGGGGATTTCTCACGAACTGGGTCATCACGCAGACGGACCGCTTCGCCGCCGCCATCGCCGGGGCTTCGATCTCGAACTGGGTCAGCGACTACGCCGTGGCGGACATCCCGCGTACGAAGGAGAGCGAGTTCTACGGCCCGCCCTGGGAGGAACGGGGACTTGAGCACCTCCTGCGTTCTTCTCCCATCATCCACGCGAAGGGGGTCACGACGCCGACCCTCTTTGTCCATGGAGAATCGGACCACCGGGTCCCGATCGAAGAGGCGGAGCAGATGTACGTGGCGCTGCGGAAGCAGCAGGTGCCCGCGAAGTTCGTGCGCTATCCCGACTCCTACCACGGGGGATGGACGCCGTGGCGCATGGTGCACCGGATGTGGGTCCAACTCGAATGGTGGGAGCAGTGGCTCCGTCCGTCCGCGACCTCCGACCAGTGAGCGCGGCCGCGAGCCGTTCCGCGAGCTGTTCCGGGGGACGGCCCGCACGTGGCCGCCCGGTCGCGTGGATTGCCTTCCTCCTCGTGCTGGCGGCGTGCCAGGCGGAGCCCGATCTCTCGCCGGAGCGCTGGGCCGCCGACTACGAGCGGTTCATGGAGGCGCAACTCGTGGACCGGACGGAAGCCGGCGTCGCCACGGGGGAGAACGGGGCGGTCACCGTCGCCTACAACGGGCTCGCGGCGCGCGCCGGACTGGAGGCGCTGAAGCAGGGAGGGAACGCGATCGACGCCGCGATGACGACCTCGCTCATGCAGGTCGCGCTCACCGCGGGCGCGCCGATCAGCTACTTCGGCATCCTGTCGCTCGTCTACTACGACGCGGGCACGGACCGGGTCTACACGATGAACGCCGAGTGGAACACGGTGCTCGGCGAGTCCGATCCCGCGAACATCCCCGGCGGCCTCGATCTCTCGTCTCCCGACGGGATGTACGGGACCGAGGTCAGCGGGCGCACGGCGCTCGTGGGTGGGTTCATGAAGGGGGTCGGGGCGGCGCATGAGCGGTTCGGGCGGCTCCCGTGGGCGGAGATCTTCAAGCCCTCGATCCACGTCGCCGAGCGGGGCTTCCCCATCTCGAAGAAGGTGGAGGGCTACTGGGAGGGACGGGCCGCGGACCTCGCCCGGCTTCCCGAGACGAAGGCGACGTTCCTGAAGGAAGACGGTTCTCCCTACGTCGAGGGGGACGTGCTGCGCCAGCCCGCGCTGGCCGCGACGCTGCGTGCGGTGGCGGAGCAGGGGACCGGCTACATGTACGGCGGCCCGTGGGCCGGGAAGGCGGCGGCCGCGATCCAGGCCGACGGGGGTCGGATGACCGTCGAGGACCTCGCGGCCTACGAGGTCATCTGGGACGAGCCGCTCGTGGCGGACCTGGGGGACGGCTGGGAGCTGTACACGAACCCGCCTCCGAACGCGGGCGGGGTGGCGATGATCGAGGCGCAGCGGCTCGCGGCGGCTTCCGGGCTGCTCGAGGAGGGCCACTGGACGGAATCGCCGGAGGCCCTGCGGGCCGCGCTCGACGTGACCCGCGCCTCGCTGCTCGACTTCCTGCCGCCCGAACTGGCCGCGTCGCTCGTCGGCGGCGACTTCACCCCGGCGGCGCGCGTCACGCCGGACCACGCCGACCGGCTGTGGAACGTCATCCAGACCGGGCTGCCCTTCGGCAACTGGGCGCCGCGCGGCCCCGGCCACTCCGACGACGTCGTGGCCATCGACGGCGAGGGCAACATCGCCGCGATCACGCACAGCATCAACGCGGTCCTGTGGGGCAAGACCGCCATCGTCGTGGACGGGATCACGATCGGCGATCCGGCGTCCTTCCAGCAGACGCAGATCGCCCGCCTCGAGCCGGGATCGCGGCTCCCGGCGCCCACGCAGACCGGGATCCTGTTCCGCGACGGGCGGCCCGTGCTCGGCTTCGCCTCGATGGGGTCCGGCCTCCACCACCGGACCTTCCAGGGGCTGCTGAACGTGATGCGGTTCGGCATGACGGTGGACGAGGCGATCGATACGCCCGACTTCTTCATGCCAAACTCGGATCCGGCGACCGGCGCCCTCACCTTCCGCGTGCCGGGCGGGAAGTTCCCGCGGGAAGTTCTCGACGGGACGGGATACGCGTACGAGGAGATCTTCCCCATGGAGGCCCGCTTCGGCGGCGAAGGGCTGTGGGTCGCGATCCAGCGCGATCCCGACACGGGCGCGCTGCGCGCGGCGTCCCACAACCGCAACAACAGCGCCGCGGTGGCCTGGTGAGACCCCGCGCGCGGAGTCCCGCGGCGGGTGTACTGGCGGCGGGTGTGCTGGCGGCGGGACTCCTCGCCGCCTGCGCGACGGGCCGGGGTCCGCCCGCGCCCCCGTCGTCGTCGTCGCCGCCCGCCGCCGCATCTCCAAGCCCATCCGCCGCCGCGCCGCCGTCCTCCGCCGACACCGGCGCCGCGGCTCCGGCGACACCGCCGTCCGGAACGCCGCTCTTCAACGACTCCCACTTCCATCTCCTGAACTACATCCAGCGTGGCCCCACGGCGCGCGAGTTCCTGGACACGACCGCCGGGCGGGTAGGGCGCGTGGCCATGTTCGGGATCCCGCTGCAGCAGAAGTGGGACTACTTCCTGTCGGGCGACCGCGCGCCCGATTACTACCTGCGCACGAACGCCGATCTCTACTACTACTCGTTCGTGGACGCCGTGATCGCGCGGGAGTACCTGTCGCTGCCCGAGGAGGACCGCAGCCGCGTCGACCCCATGATCACGGGTTTCAACCCGTCGGACATGTACGCCTCCGACCACATCGAGCGCGTCCTGCTCACCTTCCCCGGCGTGTTCGCCGGCATCGGCGAGTTCACCATCCACAAGGAGTTCGTCTCGTCCAAGGTCTCCGGGCACGCGGCGAGTCTGCGCAATCCCGCCCTCGACCGGATCCTCGCCACGGCGGCGGAGATCGGCCTCGTCGTCATCCTCCACAACGACGTCGACAACGTCCGTCCGGGCGAACCGCCGGATCACGCCGCGGAGGTGCTGGAGGTGTTCGCCCGCCACCCGGAGGCGACGATCATCTGGGCCCACACCGGCCTGGGCCGCTTCGTCGGGCCTTCGGACGGGCACGTCGCGTGGCTCGACGGCTGGCTGTCCGACCCGCGCTACGACCATGTGGCGCTCGACATCTCCTGGGACGAGGTGGCCAGGTACATCGTTGGCGACGACGCGAGCGCCGCTGCCTGGGCTACCCTCATCGGCCGCCACCCGACGCGGTTCCTGTTCGGCACCGACGCCGTGGCCCCCGCCAACTGGGAGGGCTACGTCGCCAACTACACGGTCTACGACCCGCTGTGGGAGCGGCTCGATCCCGACGTACGCGCCCACGTCGTGCGGCTCAACTACGAGCGCATCTTCGACGCCGCCATCCCCCGCGTCCGCGCCTGGGAGCAAAGCCAACTGGCCAGCCGTCCCGGAGGCTGATCTGCAATTCGGGGCCGCCGGGCGTCCGCAAACGAGGCCCTCGGCGCGTCGCAAATGAGGTCTTGTTTGCGTTGCAAACGGAGTCCCTGGAGACGCCGCAAATGAAGCCTTGAGCGCGCCGCAAACGAGGTCCTGGAGATTGCGAGCGCACTGCCCCGCGTCTATGGTTCGATCATCGCGACCTTCTCAAAGCCTGTCGCACGCCGCCTCGAACCGATGGGGTCGATATCAACACCTACATTCCTCGGGTCGCAGATCGAGAACTGACGGAGCGCCTCTCGTGGTCCGGCGGCGTTCTGGTCGAGGGCCCACGGGCCTGCGGCAAGACAGAGTTGGCGCGACAGGTGGCCGCGAGCAGCGTGTTCCTCGATGCCGATCAACAGGCGCGGGACATGATGGCCGTCGACCCACGGCTCATCTTGGAGGGAGAAACCCCTCGTCTGATCGACGAGTGGCAGGTAGAGCCCCTGATCTGGAACCACATTCGCCGTGCAATCGATGAACGCGTCGGCAGGGGTCACTTCATTCTCACTGGGTCGGCAGTTCCGCCCGATGACGCAACCCGGCACACGGGGGCCGGCCGTATAAGCCGACTTCGTCTTCGCCCCATGTCTCTGTTCGAGCTTGGCCATTCGACCGGCGGCGTCTCGCTCCGCGACGTGGTCGGCGGCGCCACGGTCCGCAGCCCGAAAGTGGAGTTGTCCGCCGACCGGCTAGCCGGACTCTTGTGCACCGGTGGGTGGCCGGAACACCACCGCTCTCCAGAGGAAAAGGCACTGAGCGCCTGCCGGGACTACTTGGAGAACATCTCCCGTAGCGATCTGCGGCGAGTGGACGGCGTCCGACGGGATCCGAACCGGATTCGCCGTTTCCTCCGCTCGCTGGCGCGGAACGTCGCAACCTGCGCATCGCTCGCCACCATCAGACGCGATGTCGCCGGCCCGGATGGGGCGATGACGAATCGCACTGCGCGTGCCTACCTCACCAATCTTGAGCGCCTCATGATCGTAGAAGACCAGCCGCCGTGGTCGCCGAGGCTGAGGTCGCGGTCGCGCCTGCGGCGTGGACCCAAGCGGCACTTCGTGGATCCTTCCCTCGCGGTCGCCGCGTTGCGGGCAACCCCCGCGCACCTCCTTCGGGACTTCGAGTGGTTCGGCTTTCTGTTCGAGTCCATGGTCGTGCGGGACCTCCGCGTGTACGCTCAGGCGATGGAAGCGGACGTGTTCCATTACCGCGACGAAACGAGTCTTGAAGTCGATGCGATCGTCGACGCCGGGCCGGATCGGTGGGCCGCGTTCGAAATCAAGCTGGGGACGGGCCGGACCGACGACGCCGCGCGCAGCCTCCTCAAGTTCGCGGACCGGGTCGATACGGAACGCTGCGGAGAACCGGCCGCGCTCGGGGTCATCGTCGGGAGCGGATACGGGTACGAGCGGCCTGACGGCGTCTCCGTGATTCCGATCGGTGCGCTCGGCCCTTGACGTGAGCAGTAGCGACGTGCCCGACCGTGTATTGACCTGCAGGACCGCGCGTGCGATTTCGGCAGCGCTTCTTCCGCTTCGCGGCTCGAAACGACAAATGGATCAGGGGACGACGGCATGGCTGTGACGACGACGGTGCCGCGGTGGCGGCGGCGACTCAGGGAGATACGCGAAATCTACGAGGGGCTTTACATCGCCCCTTACCGCGCGACGATCCATCGCGAGTACCTGCGGCAGCACGACGCGTTCATGCTGATGGGCTTCTCCGACCTTCTCGGCGTGCCCAACCCGGTCCAGTTCTACATGCTCGAGCTGTATCCGTCGCTCATCGAGGAGTTTCACGAGTGGCACGTCCGGGTCGGGATGGAGCGCGGGCCCGAAGGCGGGTTCCGCTGTTGCTGAGGGACACGGATTCGCGGCGGGCCCCGCTGCCGTTCCCGGACCGGCCGGTCCTCTTCTTCGGCGGCAAGGGCGGCGTGGGAAAGACGACCATGGCCGCCGTTGCGGCGCTCGACATGGCCGGGAGCGGGCGCCGGACCCTCCTCGTGTCCACGGATCCGGCGCACTCCACGGGAGACGTGCTCCAGGCGAAGCTGGGGGACCGGCCCCGGCAGGTTGCCGAGGGGTGCTGGGCCATGGAGGTCGATCCGGAGCGGGAAGCGGACCGCTACATCGAGGCCGTCAAGTCGCGCGTGGAGTCGGCCGCGCCCCCGCGGCTCCTGGGCGAGGTCTACCGGCAGATCGACATCGCGCGCGTCTCGCCCGGAGCCGTGGAGTCGGCCCTCTTCGACCGCTTCACGCAGATCCTCGAAGATGAAGGGGACGCCTACGACCGGATCGTCTTCGACACGGCGCCCACCGGCCAGACGCTGCGGCTGCTCTCCCTGCCGGAGCTGATGACGACCTGGATCGGCGGGCTCATCAAGCGCCGGCGGAAGGTGGGCGCCCTCTCGCGGATGTGGAAGAACGTGGCGGGACCGGAGGCGGACGATCTCGACAACGACCCTCTCCTGCGGGCGCTCGAGGAACGCCGGGACCGCTTTCAGGAGGCCCGCCGGGTTCTCACCGACCCCCGCCGGACCGCGTTCGTGTTCGTCGTGATCCCCGAACGCCTGCCGATCTGGGAGACGGAGAAGGCGGTCGAGGCCCTCTCGAAGCACGACGTCCCGGTGGGAGCCATCGTGGTGAACATGGTACTCCCGGAGCGCCATGACGGCGCGGGCGAGGACCCCTTCCTCGTCGCGAGGCGCGAACGCCAGGCCGTCTATCTTGCGAGGATCTCGCAGTCTCTCGGAGATTGGCCCGTCCTCCGCGTCGACCTTCAGGACTCCGATCCCGTGGGCGTGGACGCGCTTGGGCGGATTCCCGTACTCGATACCGCCGTACTCGATACTACGGAGGAGGTTGTCCGATGAGCGCGATCGTCCTGCTGGTGATTGGTCTGTCGGCCTTCCTCACGGGAGTCCTCATCTACTCGCGCTTCATCGCGGGCAAGGTCTTCAAGCTCGACCCGGATTTCGTGACGCCGGCGAACGAGTTCCGGGACGGCGTCGACTACGTCCCGACGAACAAGCACGTGCTGTTCGGACACCACTTCACCTCGGTGGCGGGGGCGGCGCCGATCGTGGGACCGGCGATCGCCGTCATCTGGGGCTGGCTGCCGGCCTTCCTGTGGGTCGTGCTCGGGACGGTCTTCGCCGGCGCGGTGCACGACTTCAGCGCCCTGTGGATCTCGAACCGCCACAAGGGCCGCTCCATCGGGACGCTCACCGAGTCGATCCTCGGCCAGCGCGCCCGCGTCCTCTTCCTCCTCATCATCTTCTTCCTGCTCCTGATGGTGAACGCCGTGTTCGCCGTCATCATCGCGAACCTGTTCATGGCCAACCCCGGCGCCGTGGTCCCGGTGTGGGGTTCCCTCGTCGTGGCGCTCATCGTCGGCTTCCTCATCTACCGGACGGGGACGGGGATCCTCATCCCGTCGCTGGGGGCGCTGGCCACGCTGTACGTGCTCATCTGGTTCGGGCAGGACATGCCGTTTACGCTGCCCGACCTCATCGGGTTCAGCCCGACCGAGGCGCAAATGGCCGCGGCGGGAGGGGACGCGGCCGCGGCAGGGGAGGCGGCGGCGGCGGACGGGCGGCGGGTGGGGTGGATCGCGATCCTCTTCGCCTACACCTTCATCGCATCGGTGCTGCCGGTGTGGCTGCTCCTGCAGCCGCGCGACTACGTGAACGGGCACCAGCTCTTCGTCGCGCTCGGCATCATCAGCCTCGGCGTGATCGTGGTGAACCCGGAAGTCGTGGCGCCCACGGTGAACACGGACCTGCCGGCCGAC
Source organism: Candidatus Palauibacter scopulicola (assembly GCF_947581915.1). Classification (NCBI taxonomy): domain Bacteria; kingdom Pseudomonadati; phylum Gemmatimonadota; class Gemmatimonadia; order Candidatus Palauibacterales; family Candidatus Palauibacteraceae; genus Candidatus Palauibacter; species Candidatus Palauibacter scopulicola. The sequence continues at coordinate 113,980 of NZ_CANPWG010000067.1, read as the reverse complement.
ACGCCGGGCTGGCTGCCGCTCCTCTTCATCACCATCGCGTGCGGCGCGATCAGCGGCTTCCACGGCCTCGTGGCATCCGGTACGTCATCGAAACAGCTCGCGAACGAGGCGGACGCCCGCTACGTGGGCTACGGCGGCGCCATCGGCGAGGGCTCGCTCGCCGTCACATCGATCATCGCATGTACGGCGGGCTTCGCCATCTACCTCAGCCGGGACGTGGGCGCGACGCAGGGACTGGCGCTCTGGCAACAGCACTACGGGAGCTTCGAGGCCGCCACCGCGGGCGCCACGACGGCCTTCGTCAACGGGGTGGGCGTGCTCGCGGGGGGGCTGGGGATCCCGGAAAGCATCGCCGTCATCTTCGCCTCGGTCGTCGTGATCAGCTTCGCCGCGACGACGCTGGACACCGCGATCCGGCTGCAGCGCTACATCATCAGCGAGCTCGGCGTCGAGTACAAGGTGAAGGCGATCCAGAATCGCTGGGTCGCGACCGGAATCGCCGTCGCCAGCTGCGCGCTCCTCGCCCTCTCGGTGGACCGGGGCGCCGGCGGCATGGTGATCTGGCGGCTGTTCGGGACGACGAACCAGCTCCTGGCGGGCCTCACGCTCCTGATCGTGTCGCTCTACCTGATGAGCAAGGGACGCCCCGTCTGGGTGACGATGATCCCGATGGGCTTCCTGCTCTTCATGACGACCTGGGCCATGATCATCAACCTCGGCGGCTTCTTCGGAACGAACGAATGGCTTCTGCTCGTGATCGGCGCCGCGATCTTCATCCTCGAGATCTGGCTCCTCCTCGAGGGCGCCGCCGCCATCCGCCGCGTGAGGGCGGGAAGAGCCCAGGCGTAAGTCGCCAGGGCTGGCGACACGGCGCTTGGAATCTTGGATGCGACGATTCACTCTGAGCATTTCTTCGCCCCGCTCGACTTGTGGGAGCGCGGGCTATCGGTGCTTTGAACAACTGAATGGGTGGAGCGGAGTGCGATGAGGGTTGCCGAAGCAATAGAGCTGATGACCAAGGCCATGCTGCAACGCGTGGTCGACAGTTTTACGAAGGATTTTCCGAAACCGGATGAGGAGCGGGCGCGGGAGATCATCCTGCGGAATACCGACGAACTGACCGATCCGCAAAGAATCGAGGCAGTTCTCCAGTTTGACGGTCGTCTCCAAGACCAGATCCGCCAGACATGTGTCCTGGAAGCCCTGATCGGTTCACCGGACTGCAGCGCCTCGGAGCTGGATGTCGTGGAACGCGTGACTCAGCTTCAGCAGGAAGTGCTTGACGCTGCGGCATCGCCTCAAGCCTTGCGATATGAAGACGCTCGCTCTGTCGAAGTGTTTCGGGACGTGATGCGCGTTGCAATTGGGGACGCGGTCGTCACCACGCAGGAACTGGAGCTCCTGAGAGTGCTTCGCGAGAGCTTGGGCCTCTCTCCGCTGACTATGCGGATCATCCAAGCCCAGCTGGAGCATTTCCCGCGCCAAGGGAACGTCCTCCACACGGCGGTGGAATGCCGGGAGGCCCTTCTCAGTCTCCAACGCTGCGGGATCGTCTTCTACTGCAACCGCGCCAACGGAGGCTTGTATGTGATACCGGAGGAGATCGTACCGTCGGTTCGGCGCGTCCTCGGAATCGAGCTAAGCCCCCACGCTTGGGAAAAGCTACTCTCCAAGCTTACGGTAGCCCACTTGGCGACGATTCTCCGATCCGTGGGATTGCCCGAGCGCGGCACGAAGGAAGCACGCATCGAGAGAGTCGTCCTGGCCGGCGTCAAACCGAGCGCGGCGTTGGAAGCTCTCTCGAACGAAGACCTTTACAACCTGTGCGCGTCAGTTCCTGGCTTGAAAGTCAGCGGCAGTAAGTCCACGAAGATCAAGCGGATCATTCGTCACTTCGCGCACCTGGTGATAAGGGATGTGGCGGAGGAGACGCCGCCCGGTGAGCGCTACTATCAGTACTTGGTGGAGTTGGCGGCCCGCGACCGAGCAAACCTGCTGTCAAACGGAATCATCACGAAGGACCGGGAGATCGAAGGAGCTTTTGAGGAGGGCACCCGCTTTCTGTTCAGCGAGAAGCTCGGCCTCGAGCTCCAGCACATGGAGGGAAGCGATCACGCGGACGGCTGTGTCGTATTCGGCAGGACGAAGGAGTTGCTGCTCTGGGACAACAAGAGCAAGGAGACCGTCTACACCTTTCCTCCAAGCCACCTTAGGCAGTTCAAACGGTACATCCGCGACGCCGAACAACGTGTCTCGTGTTTCTTGATCATCGTCCCCGCGGTGGCGGATGAGGCGATGGCCAATGCGTTCCGACTGAAGTCGGAGTGTGGGAGTGACACCGATGTGGCCCTGATAGCGGCCGAGGACCTCGTGTGGGTCGCCGAGGAGTGGCGAGCGCGTAGTTCCAGGGAATCGTTCAACCTGGAAGTGTTGAATGCCACGGGGATCCTCACACGTACCGATCTGGACCAGCGTATGCGGCTGTTCCTGTAGCAATCAGGCTGTTGGTGCCACTGACCTGCTGGTTTCCAGGATGTCGCGGATGATCGCTTCGTGATGGCGGTGGTGGAGGTGGAGGAAGCGTAGCCACTCGGCGGGCGTGAAGTGGCCGAGCACATGGTGGGGGAGCGTGTGCAGGCACGTGTCGAGCGCCGCCAGACGCGGCTTCAGGCCGTCCGCCAGTTCGCGCAGCGCCTGAAACCCGGTCTGCAATTCACCGGGTGCCATGCCGTCCGGCAAGGTGAAGTCGGGGGCGGGGCCGCGGCCGCGCGGGATCGATCCGCGGGCCAGAAGCGCCACTCCGAACTCATGCGGTGACTCTTCCCTCGTCACCGGGTTCGGCCGGGCCAGCGCGTTCAGGATCCAGTCGAGCACGCTCCGGTCGGAGAAGAGCAGGTGCTCGAGGTGGTCTTGCACGCTCCACGCCGAGACTTCGGGCGCGGCGATGTCCAGTTGCGCGACGTCCGCGGCGCGTTCGAGGCAGCGGCGGATGCCGGCGCGGACTCCGGCGAGGGAGTCCGGTGCGGTGTAGGAATCCGTAGGTGGCTTCACGACGCTGGCGGCCGGCGGGGTGGGCCACCTGGGTATGGGCGACCGGCCCCAACCACGTCTCCTACCAGTTCATGGCGAGGTTGAGCGTCACGCTGTTCGCCGGGCCCGACGCGGCGCCGTAGGCGTTCCGGCCCGCCTCGACGTTCAGCCAGAGGCCCGAGCCGACGTTGAGACGCCCGCCCATGTGGTAGCCGTACAGGCTCTGCCCCGATGCGTGGAGCGGCATCAGCGCGACCGGACCCTGGAACGGCCCCGCGCCGCCCTGGCCCGCGCCGGACGGCCCCGCGCCCGGATGCTCCGACAGCACCAGTCTCGCGTACGGCGTGAAGGTGCCCCGGCCCGACAGCGCGTCGACGCCGTATCCGACTTCCGCATCCAGCCGGCGGCTGCCGAAGCCGTAGCCGTACCCGTTCGGCGTCAACCCGGTCGCCCCCTGCGCCCACAGCCGCGCCAGACCGCTCGCCGTCGACCCCCAGGAAGGGCTCGCGCGGAGCGACAGCCCTCGCCCGCCGCCCTGCGGGTTGAGCGTGATCGACCCGCCGAGTCCCCACTCCTCGTAGTCGCTCTGCTCGTGCGTCACGAGCGTGCGGCCGTGCACGGAGATTGTGAGGCCCCGATCGGGGTCGAGGAAGGCCAGGGCGGCGCCCAGCTCCATGCCCAGCCCGGTCTCCACATCACCGCCATCGTGGCGCATGCCGACGCGAAGCTGTGGCTGGACCAGCTCTCCGCCGCTCAGCGAGTATCCCTTGTGGGCTTCGAGCATGGCCCGCACGCGACTCACGTCGGCCATGAGTTCGCTCCGGCTCTCGACCTCGTCGGAGGTCATCTGCGCCACGAAGCCGTCCGCCCGCAGCGCGAGTTCGAAGCCGTCCGGATCGTCGGCTCCCACAAGCTCGCCGTGCGCTCCGAGGCCGGCCATGCGCATCCCGATGTCGCTCGTCGGGTCCTGCTCGCCGCCGCCCGAGATGTCGAGCTGGCCGAAGCCGTACCCGGCCACGCCCCAGACGGAGAGGCGGTTGCTGAGCGCGAGCCGCGCGTAGGGAAACGCGCTGGTCAGCGATGTCGACACGTCGCCGACGTCGTCCTCCCCGGCGCGTCCCAGTTCGAATCCGCCCGACCCCAGGCTGTGGGACACCGCGAGCCCCGCGAGCATCGATCCGAACGCGTAGTCGGCCCCGAGGGCGGCCGTGACGACTTCGCCGTCGTGGAATCTCGCACCGTCGCCGCTCGAGAACCGCATCATCTCTCCGGCGCCCCACAGCGAGTAGCCGCCTCCGTCCCCCGCATCCTGACTGGAGAGTTGGAAAGACGTCTCGCCCAGCAGCCCCCCGACGGACGCGGGGAGGAACCCGGTCGGCGCCATCCGGCTCGTGGGGGAGGCCGCGGGGGCCAGGGCGTTGAGGCCACCGAGCAGCCCGCTCCCGGCATTCAGCGCGGCGAGGTCGATCGTGCGACCGCCGACCGTCACCTGGTCGGGACTCCGGTGAGAGTGCGCCACGCGGTTGCCGATCATCTCCATGGCCTGGCTCGCCACCGAGCGGCCGAACCGTTCGAGCCAGTCCTCCGCGGCCGCCTCCGCTTCCGCGGTGGAGAAGTTCCGGTAGAACCCGGCTCCTACGATGAACTCGACGCCCTGGAAGACGGGCAGGTCGCTCTCCAGCGAGACGGCGTAACTCACCTTGGGGGTTCCGGTGTCCTCGTCCCCCTGGACCGTCGGGTCGTCCCAGAAGTACTCGACGAAGCCCCCGCCCCCTTGGGCGACGGCAATGACGTCCCTCACGAACATCCGCCCCTGGAAGTCGGTGTTGTCCAGCACCTGCCGCCCTTCCCGCCACGCGTCGGCGCCGTGGAAGATGACGAACCCCTGGGGAGTGAAGATGAAGAGATAGATGGGACCGGACTTGAAGTGTCCCCCCTCTTCCCGCAGAAGGGCCTTCCATTCGTTCGCGCGCTCGAAGCCGACCTGACCCACGAGCTCCCTCAGCCAGACGACCGTCCCGTCCACGAACTGCCGGAGGGTCTCCCGGTCCACGACGTCGGCGGCGGAAATCTCGGGGAGCGGGACCGGCGGCAGCGGCTGCCCCGCGCCGGACAGATCCTGGTAGTATCCCCCGACCACGACCAGGTCCACTCCGGCCACCGGAGAGAAGTGCTGGAGCGCGTAGCTGTCCTTGCAGCGGGGGTCGTTCGGGTCGTTCGGGTCGTCCCAGCACCACTCGACGAACCCGCCCCCGGCCGCCCCGGCGGCGAGCAGTTGCTGAACGACCGGGTTCCCGTTTTCGTCCACGACCCCGAAGACATTCGTGCCGTCCAGGTTGGGGTCTTCCCCGTGAATGAACACCTGACCGTCGAGGGTCATGAAGATCAGGTACATGTTGCCGGAGTTGTAGTCGCTGCCCTCCGTCCGGACCGCCTGGATCAGTTGCGATCCCTGGTTGATGTCCGTGATGGAGGCCGCGACGGATGCGGCCCAGGTCACGAATCCCCGCAGGGTCTCCCGGTCCGTCACCTGTCCGGCGGTGACCTTCGGTACCTGTGCGCTGGCGGGACGCGCCCGGAGCCCGGCCACGGCCAGACCCAGCAAAGCCAGGAGCACCACGGAAGACGTTCGGTGTCGCATGGCGGTCATCCCCGCGCTCGGTTCCGCTGAAGGAGAATCCGTCACGGCATCAGGGGTCGATCTCCACCGCGATCTCCACCGCCTCCACGTTCTCCTCGGTGAGTTCGTCGTCGCCGGTCGGCATGCCGTTGATCTTGAACATGTAGGCGACGACGTCGACGTACTGTTCCATCGGCATCCCGCCCGGGTTGTCCTCCGGCATCGTGGCCACGATCTCGTCCACGAGGTCCTTCACCGAGGCGCCGGCCCAGGACTGGATGAACGGACCCCCGAAGTCCTCCTCGAAGTGACATTCCGCGCAGATGTTCCAGAAGACGTCTTCGCCGCGCGTGGCCTGTTCCTCGCTGAACACGCCCTGGGTCGTGTTCGCGGCCGCCGCGCCCTCCTCCGTCTCCGCCGGGTCGCCGCCCTCCTCCTGGCCCGCGAGGCTCGAGGCGCCGAGGATGAGCGCGACCGCCGCCATCCAGACCGACCCGCGGATAGCGCTCCACGGGGCGGCGGTCGGAAAAAGGTTCGAGCTTTTCTTCGATATGTGCATCGGGATTCCCCTGCGTTGAACGGTGCGAGAACGCCCCAACCTGATTTCCCAAGCCGGGCCCGAGCAAGTATGCGTTACGAGCCCCCGCCGTTCGTCGTGACGGTGTCCGCTTCCGATTCCTCGTCCTCCTCGGGCGGCCGCGGACGGTTCATGCGCAGCGCCACGCCGCCGAAGAAAGACGAGCCGGAGCGCTTCACTTCGTGCTCTCCCTCGTACAGGTAGTCGAGCAGCGCCTCGTTCCACGAGAGCCCCGCCTTGGCGACCAGCTCCATCCACGGGCCGTACGCCGTCTCGTCCGGGGCTTCCGTCGTTCCGGACCAGATCGTGATGCGCGGGTCGAACCCGAACCGGGACTCGCCGCTCGATCCCCGCAGCGGCATCTCGATGAGCACGCTGTCGGTCATCGGGAGCCGGAACACATCCGGATCGTAGGCGGCTCCGTAGCGGCGGTAGCGCGCATAGGTGCGCTGGTTCATCGTGAACACGTCGCGGTTCGAATTGATCCCGCGCGTGATGTAGTCGCGGATCTCGAACGCCGCGTCGCGGTGCCGGGGGTATTCGGGACTGTCGACGTAGCCGAATCCCGGCATGAACCAGCCCTTGTTCAGGCCCCAGTTGCGCTCGGTCACGCGCCCCCGCCGCACGAGACCCGAGTATTCGCTGAACAACTGCACGACCTGGTGGGAGGGGTATCCGTGCGGGTTCAGGAAGATGTCCGGCAGCCAGCGGCCCCACAGCCGGTTTCTGACGGGTGCCTCGGGGTAGATGGGATGATCGTCGCGCGACCCCGTCATCACGTCGACGCCCAGCGACGCCAGGTAGCCTGCGTGCAGGATGAAGTCCGGCGTGATCCGGTACAGGTCGTACGCGAGCTGGGCGCCGTCGGGGTTCGTGAACGGATGGATGATGACGTTCACATCGTCGAGCTTGGCCCGCTCCCCGGGATCCGTGAGGAGGAGTTCCGCGTGCCGCAGGACGTGGCTCGTCGAGGAAACCTCGTTCGCGTGCTGCCGCGCGGAGTGCATGAGCGTGGGCTTGAAGGTCGTCGCCTTCACGCGCGACCAGTGCGACGCCGCGATCGGGGGCATGAGATCCGCCGCCCAGATGTCCCGGCCCAGGTAGGACTCGCCGACCTTGTACATCGTCACTTCCTCGAAGGCCTCGGCCATCATGGCCAGGATCCCGTGACCCTCCGGGGGGGGCATGGGCGTTTCCCACTGGACGAGGCGCTCGCCCGCGTAGCTCCAGCCTTCGGGCAGGAGAGAGCGCCAGTCAGGGAGCGCCGGCGGCGTCCCGTTCGCCGCGAGCCGGGCGGTGCGGCGGGACTCCGGGTCCTGCTCGTGCGTCCATTCGGCCCAGACCTCGAGCGAACCGAGCCCGGCCCAGGCCAGCGAGGGGGCGTAGAGGCCGCCCGCGCGCAGCGCCTCGATCTCGCGCACCGTGGCTTCTACCTGCTCGGCGGAGACCATGCTCCGGTCGACCTGCCGCGGCGATGCGTAGTTCAGGAGGCTGTCGCGCATGTCGGCGTCCGTGTCGACGCGGACGCGAAGCCCGAGGTGCGCGATCCCCGGCTCGCCGGCGCGCACGATGGCCAGCCTGGCGGACGGGCGCTCGAGGCCGGTCTTCGGGATGTCGAGCCGCATCGTGTCCGCCGCGCCCGCCGCATCCTCGAAGGCGACGACCACCGCGGGCCGGGAGGTGGCGAACCCCGTGAAGCTCACCCGGAGTTCCGCCGGCCGCCCGTCGCCGCGCGGCCGCATGACGGGGAGGATGCGGCCGGGGAAGGTCAGCCCCTGCCCGCGGGAGTTTCGGCCGATGAGATCGAAAAACTCGATCGTGCCGAAGTAGATCTCCTCGTGGAGGGCGTCCATCGGCGCGTGAATCTCGTTGTCGATCTCGAGCCGGTAGTTGGGCTCGCTCATCTCGAGCTCGACGGTGAGTTCGCCGAAGTAGGGCGCGTCCGCGTTGCCGCCCTCGGGGATGCCGTCGTGCCGGTCCATCACGTAGTCGTAGATGGCCGGGAGAACAACGCTCTGGTAGTGGTCCCAGAAGGCCTCGGGGTCCGTGACGATGCGCTCGTCGACGAGCGTGCGGCCTCCCGCCGCGGCGCGGATCCACCCGGTCGTCACGCGGACGTGCTCGTAGTCCCGGAAGCGGTCGAAATAGGGACGCAGCACCCGGTGGGGCTCGAACTCGTCCGACAGTAGCTCGTCGCCGCCCGCATCCGTGACCGTCACCTCGTAGGTCGGTCCCTCGGTCGTCTGCTCGAAGCGGATCCGCTCCAGCTCGACGCCGAGTTCGCGGGCGAACACCTCATCGATGGGGAAGATCTCGTGCAGCCAGCGGACGGGGGTGTGGATCGCCTGCTGCGGCCACTCCGGCGGTGGGTCGTTGCGGCGGAAGCGGATGACGATCTCGCCGATGTCGCCGGGGTCCCGGCCCGCGAGTTGCGGCAGAATCACTTCTTCGAGCCAGGAATACCCCTGCTTGAAGGCGGAGAGGACGCGGACCTCGACCGCGTCTACCGGAGCCCCCGCTTCGATGAGCGCGTCCCGCGCCTCCCGCTCCAGCTCGCGGCGGATCTCCGGCGGCTCGCTGAGGCGGGCCTCCACCCGAATGGGGCCGCCCGAGCCGGCGGATCCGGCCGCCGGGAGGACCTGGGCGCGGAACAGTTCCCGGAAGCGGTCGACTTCCGACGGCAGCGCGAGCGTGTCGGCGAAGATGGTGGTCGCCCGCTGAACATCGCGATCGTCGACCGTGACCTCGACGGCGGCGGGCTCGGCGAGCCCGAGCGCTTCCGCCGCCCGGGCCTGCACGTACGCCTCGAGGCCGGCGTCTGCCTTCTCGACGGAGAGCAGCACGTCCGCGCGGGCGATCTGCCGGTCCGCGAGCTTGTCGGCGATGCGGCCGAGCTTGTAGAGGCCGATCGCCGCCTGGCCCACGGGCGAGTGGCCGGACAGGGCGTCCCACAGGCCGCGCTCGACGTCATCGACGGTGGGCCGGTCGTCGCCGCGCTCCGCGAGGTGCGGAAACGTCCGGGCCAGCTGATCGAGCGCGCGCTCGGCCCCGGCCGCGTCCGCGCCGGAGACGACGAGGGCCGGTTTGGACCCGAAGGCCGCCGGCACCACCTCGATGAGCCCCTCGCCGGGGGCGAGCGACCCCGTATCGATCTTCGCGCTGTCGGCGAGCTGCCGGGTCAGGGCGTTGTCCACCCCGGCCAGGACCAGCGTGGGCCGGGCGGCGGCCCCTTCGATCGACGCGGCCGGGACGACGAGCGGCACCGTGAGCCCGGTCGATTCGAGTCCGAGCCTCCCCGCCAGGTCGGGCAGGCCGTCAACGCCTCCCTCGCCGGGCGCCAGCATCGCGTCCACGCGGTTCGGGAGCACCCCGCCGCCGAGCAGCCCGTCGGAGGTGTAGAGGTTGGAGAGATCCATGTCGTTCTTGCCGCCGCTGCCCGGCCGGCCCGGGATCGGCCCCGGGGCATCCGGCGCCGCGCGGCCGGCGATCCGGATCGTGGGGCCGCCCGCCAGCCGCGCCTCCACCGATTCGAGCCCCGGGTAGGCCAGACGTGCCGGGGGCGTCTCCGCGTCGGCCGACTCGCCCTCCGTCTCTTCCTCTGCCTCGGCCTCCGCCGCTTCCGGCTCGCCGGGGTCGGGGGCCACGTCGCCCGCGGCGAGGCCCCGGAGGAGTTCCGCGGCAATGGCCAGGTCCGCGTCATCGACGTCGATCTCGGCGATCACGCGTCCCACGCCGGCCTGGCCCGCTCTGACCCTCGCCTGGGTCAGGCGCACGGCGGCGCCCGCCACGCCCCCCGCCTCCAGCGTCTCGGCGAGGTCGTCCCGGACGCGGTCCAGCTTCGCGGTCGACAGCGTTCGCGTGTGCGGCAGGACGCCCGCGAACAGGCGGGCCGCCGCCCGCAGCCCCTCGTCGTCCCCGCCGACCACGAGCACCCAGGTGCGTCCGCCCTCCTCGCGCACCGCCACGGCGCCTTCTCCCGAGTCGAGCGAGGCGGGGTCAATGCCGGGCGCACGCAGGCCGGCGCCCTCCAGTCCGCTCCGCCCCACCACGATCCCGATCTGGCCGCCCTCCGGGTTCCGGGACAGCGGCAGGTCCATCGCCATCGTCTCGAAACCCAGCCGCGCGGCGACCTCGGCCGCCGCCGCGAGGACGCTCGATGACGGACCCTCCCCGAGCACGAGCGCGGCGTTCACGAGATCGGGCACGCTGTCGCCGTTCGTATCGAGCACGAGCGTCCCCAAATCGAACAGCGTGGCGAGATCCGGCGCCTGCTGGGCGTCGAGCCCGCGGGAAGCCGGAGGCGCCGCGAACGCCGCCGCGAACGCCAGCCCGAGCCTCACGGCTCTCGGTGCCTTCATCATGTCCGATCCTTCGGTGCTTCGACCTTCACGTCGTTCGCCAGAACGCCGACCCCCTCCACCTCCACCTCCACCCGGTCGCCGGCGGAGATCGCCGAGGTCTTCCCGGGAGTTCCCGTGTAGATAACGTCGCCCGGAAGGAGCGTGAAGTAGCGGCTCGCGTAGGCGATGATCTCGGGGATGGAGAAGATGAGATCCGAGGTGCGCGCGTCCTGCACGACCTCGCCGTTGAGACGTGTGCGCAGGCGCAGGTCCTCCCACGCCGCGCCGGTCACGATGCGCGGACCGAGCGGCCCGAACGAATCGCTGCCCTTGGCCCTGAGCCACTGCAGGTCGTCGCGCTGCCAGACCCGCTCGCTCACGTCGTTGCCGGCCGTCACGCCGAAAACGCGATCGCCAGCCTCCTCCGGGCTGACGTGACGCGCCGCGCGACCGATCACGACGACGACTTCTCCCTCCGCGTGGACGACTTCCGCGTCCGGGGGAATCTCGATCGCGGCGTCCGGCCCGACGATCGAACTCGGCAGCTTGGCGAACAGGGGAGGCACCGTGGGCTCCGGGCGCGTCCCAATCGGGCTGTTGTCGAGGTGGCTCCGGTAGTTCAGACCCACCGCGATGACCTTCGACGGGGTCGCCGGCGCGAGGAGGTGAAGCTCATCGAGCCGCATCCGGCTCCCGGTGCGAACCTCCCCGCGGAAGGGAGGCGCCGCCAGTTCCTCCACCATGCCGTCCTCGATGGTTCCGTCCGCGAGGACCTCATCCTCCACGACCCCCCAGCGGCCGCCGCCGTTTCCGGAGGCCGCGGCGTCCCCGTGCTCCGTGGCACCCGGCGCGAGGTAACGGACGTACGCGGTCACCGCCCCGTCCCGGCCGCCCCGGTCCGGACCACGATCAACCTTCCCCGGTGGGAATGTGCTCCGCGAGTTCGACCTCGAACACGAGCGGCGAATAGGCGGGAATCGCCGGCGGCCGTCCCTCCGTCCCATACGCGAGATGGTACGGCAGCACGAGCTTGCGGCGCTCGCCCATCCGCATGCCGGTGACCCCCTCCACCCAGCCGTCGATCAGGGCGGTCGAACCGAGGACCATTTCGAGCGGTTCGGGCGGGTCGTGATCGTGGCTCGAGTCCACCTTGCTCCCGTTGGGAAGCCAGACGGTATAGTGGACGCCCATCTCGTCGCCGTAGCCGGCCGGCGGTCCGCTCCCCCCCTGCAGCACCTGGATGAAGAGGCCGCTCTCGGTCTCCTCCATCGCATCGAGGTCGACCGCGAGTTCATCGGCGAACGTCATCTCCCGGAGATCCGTGATCACACCCTCGGGCGTGCCGGCCCCCTCGGGCGAGCCGGCCGTCTCGGCCGCTTCCGCTGCCTCGCCCTCCGCGCCGCTCTCCGCCGCCTCCCCCGCGTCGCCCGCGCACGCAATGGCGAGCGGCGCCAGGAGCAGGGCCGCCACGGCCCGAAACCCGTTCAATGTCATATCACGCTGCATGGAATTGCCTCCGAGAGTGGATAGTGGCGAATCGCCCGAATGTAGCGGCGTTTCAGCGCGCGTTGCTAGTATCAGGCATGAAGACTCCAAGGATGTTTCGACCGGCGTTCCGACCCGCTTCCCGCACTGCGTCCATGGCCGGGCTCGTCCTGCTCGCCGCCGCCTGCGGCCCTCGTCCCCCGGCGGACGAGGACGCCTCCGGCTCGGCCGCGGAAGCTGACCTCACCCCCGCGCAGGAACTCGTGGCGCGGTCCGTGGCCTTCCACGATCCGGGCGGTGTCTGGGGCACCCGCTCCATTTCTATGTCGTGGGCCGGGACCGACGGAGAGGGCGGGGAACGCGTCGCCGTCGACCTGGAGTTCGGCCCGGACGAGCGCGACTTCGCCCTCTCCGGCCGCTATCGCGGCTCCTCGATCGAGTACGAGACGGCGGCCGACGGCTGGTCCGCCACCGTGGACGGGGTCGCGCAGGCGGACCTCCCCGACGCGGACCGCGAGCGCATGCGCCTCCATCGCGAGGACGGGATGTTCTGGCGCAGCTACTACGGGTTCCTGGCGGGTCTTCCGATGAAGATCCCCGACCCCGGCGCCCACCTCGACCCCGAGATCGTCGAGACCGCCTTCATGGACCGGGAGGTCCACGCCGTCCGGGTCACCTACGACCCCGATACCGGCGGCGACACATGGTACTTCTACTTCGACCCCGCGACCGCGCAGCTCGTGGGTTGCCGCTTCTACCACGACGAGAGCGCGAACGACGGCGAGTACATCACCTTCGAGGGCCTGACCGAGGACGGCGGGCTGCGCCTGCCGCGACTGCGGGGCTGGTACATGAACGCCGACGGCCGTCACCTGGGCACCGATGAGGTGGGGACGATCCGGGTCGGCCCGTGACCCGGTCCGGCCCGTAACCCCGGTCCGCCCCGCAACCCCGGTTCGGCCCGTAACCCGGGGCGGGATCGCGCGCCCCCGCGGGGAGGTCCGCCGCTCCGGCCGCGCGGCCGCGGTCCTCCTCATCGCCCTCGCCGTCGCGGGGTGCTCGGAGTCGACTCCGCCCCCGCCGCCGCCCCCGCCTGCCATGCCAAGCGGGGACTGCGTTCTCTCCTTCGTGATCGACGGCGATTCCGTCCGCTGCGCCGATGGCCGGGAGATCCGGATTCTCTCCATCGACGCCCCGGAAATGGCGCAGGAACCGTGGGGCGCCCGCGCCCGCGACGAGTTGCTGCGCGTGGCCCCGGTGAGCACGGCGCTCAGGGTCGAGTACGACGCGGTTCGCGTGGACACCTTCGACCGGGATCTCGCCTATCTCTTCCTTCCGGGCGGGGACATGCTGAACGAACACATGGTCGCGAGCGGGTACGCGCTCGCGTTCGTCATCCCCCCCAACCGCCGGTACGCGGACCGCATCGAGGCCGCGGAAGCCGCCGCCGAGGCCGAGGGGCGAGGTCTGTGGGGCGAATGGGGGTTCACCTGCCGCCCGGTCGACTTCAGGCAGGGCCGCTGCTAACACGGCGAGGGACCGGACGGCGCGTCGGGCGCGTCGAACTGTCAGGGTCTCGAGCGGGTCGGTCCGTCAGTCGAGCGACGACATGAAGCGCGACTCGATTCTCAGGTAGCTCGCGCCGCCACCGGGAACTTCGGCGAAGATCTCACGCCATTCGGGCGTACCGAGGACGGCGGGGAGCTTCTCGTCCCGTTCCTCCTTCGACGCCCAGCGGATGACCCACGTGACGTTCGCGGGACCGAGTTCGTCCTGCTCCGCGCCCCGGACCTCGGCGGGGATCCCCGATTCGATCCAGAAACCGACGATGTCCAGGTGTTCGCGCAGGTAGCGGATGTAGTCGCCCTGCGCGACCTCCGCGTACTCCTCGAACCGCGCCGGGTCGAAGTGATAGTTGCGGATCTCGTAGATCGCGCTCTCCTGCGCGGGCGCGGAATTCGACCCCGCGGCGGCGACCCCGATGAGGAGGATGGCGCCGAGCGCGGCGAGAGAGAGGGTTCGGGGCGTTCGTGCGGAACCGGTCATTCGTGCCTCCGATCAGCCCGACGTGCGGGCTAGTGCAGGGCCAGGGCCTCGACGAAACGGTCGACCTGCCCCGTCGTGTTGTAGATGTGGGTCGACACACGGATCGCGTTGTGGCCATCGCGCTGGTGCTCGTCGATGTGGGAGGAGATGCTCGCCTCGAAGGCGCCCACCGCGGCCACCGCGTCGAGACCCTCCTTCTCGAAGATCGTCGAACCCGGCGCGCTCCGTGCGCGGTCGCCGCTGAGGAGCGTGACGCCGTCCACCTCCGCGAGGCGCGACTTGAGGTGATCCGACAGATGGCGGCAGCGCGCCTCCACGGCCTCGAGCCCGACCGCCGCGACGAAATCGACCGCCGTCCCGATCGCGGCGCGCACGGGGAATGCCGCGGTGCCCGGCGGGCCGAACTGCGGCTGCTCAGGGGTCGCATCGGGCGCGAACGCCGTCCGGATGCGGTCGCGCGCATCGCGTCGCACGAAGAGGAAGCCGGTCCCCGCCGGTGCCAGCATCCACTTGTGCAGGCTCACGCTGTACGCGTCGCAGCCCAGGGAGGTCAGGTCGATGGGGAACTGGCCCACCGCCTGCGCGCCGTCCACCAGGCTCACGAGCCCCCGCTCGCGCGCGAGCCCGCAGACCGCCTCCACGGGATAGAGGTGCCCCCCGCGGGTGACGTGACAGAAGGAGACCGCCCGCGTCCGGGGCGTGATCGCGTCCTCGAACCGCGAGAGGATCTCCTCCTCCGGCGGCAGGGGGCTGGGGATGAAGACCTCGTTCACCCGAATCCCCTCGCGTACCTGCCGGAACTCCCACGGACGGCGACCCGCCGGATGCTCCTGGGTCGTGATCAGGACTTCATCGCCGGGGTTCAGCGCGACCCCGATGCTCTGGAGGTGGAGCGCCTCCGACGCGTTTCGCGTGAGCGTGAGTTCGTCCGACCGCACGGAGAACAGGTCGGCGAGTCCGGGCACGACGTGTTCCGCGATCCGGGCGCTCAGGTCCGACCGGCCGCGGACGGGAAGCTCGGCCATGGCCCGATAGCCCGCGGCGACCGCATCCACGACCTGCCGCGGCGGCATGCCGATGCTCGCGTTGTTCAGGTAGGCCGTGCCGGGTTCGACGAGGAAGTGCGCGCGGACGTCGTCCCAGTCCGCGTCGTCCGTCCCGGGCGGGGTCTGGAGCGGCGGGAGTTCCGCCGACGGCGCGTCCCCCTCCCAGGCGGCGCAGGCGGGAAGCCCGAGGGCGGCGGCGCCGGTCGCCCCGAGGCGGAGCCACTCCCTCCGGTCCAGGAGCCCGTGGCAATCGTCTCCGGAGTCCGCCCCGGTCATGGACAGCAGGTGGAACTGCGCGTGAAGGACATCGAGTTCCCGCTCGGGAAGAGCAGCGTCAACGCGTCGCCGTCGATCTCGACCCCGGTCGGCTCGAGCGGTCCCTCCCCGTCCCGCGCGGTCATCGCAAGCGGGCTCGCCGGCAGTCCCGCCATCGTGCGTCCATACGAGAAGTGATGGAGGTGCTCGAAGGTGAGCGTCTCTCCGTCGAAGGCGTAGCGTCCGCCCTCGCCGGAGCCGCGCCTGGGCTCGTCGCCATCCATGACGAAGAAGAGGACCTGCCACTCTCCGTCCGTGAACATGATGCGCCCGCGCACGGGATGCCGGGCACCGCTCGCGAGGACGTATTCGTTGGCGGCCCAGGCTCCCACGAGGGCGTCGGCCCGCGGCGACAGCGCCCCGCCGGCCTCTGGCGCCGCGGGGTCGATGAGTCCACCGGCCAGCCCCGCGAGACCAAGGGAGGAGCCGAGGAGAAGGGACGGTCTGAGCATGGTCTGCGTCTCCGGGTCGCCGGGGATCGTTGGCCCCGCAACGTGACGCGGCCCGCGGCGAGCGACAAGCGCCGGCCCGGCCCACGCGGACTGCCGGGGTCGCCCGGTCTCCGCGATCCCCGTACCGTGAGATCGTCCGCCGGAAGGCCGGGAGCGCAACCGAATCGAGAGGGTCGAGCGATGCGAACAGAGCGGCGAGCGTGGAGCGGGGTCCGGGCACTCCTGACCGTGGCGGTGGCGGCCTTCGCGGTCGCGTCGATGGCGCCGGCCGAGGTCGAGGCCCAGGAAGTCGGCCCGCCGAACGGGTCGCTCGTGATCGTGGGCGGCGCCATGCGGAGCCCCGAGATCGCGAACCGCTTCGTGCAACTCGCCGGCGGGACGGACGCGCGCATCGTCGTCATCCCCACGGCGGGCGGCGCGGAGTCCTACGGGCCGTCGTTCGGGGGCGTCAGGCCCTTCCAGGCAGCCGGCGTCGAGCACCTGACGGTCCGCCACACGAACGACCGGGACGAGGCGAACAGCGAAGCCTTCGTGGCCGCGATCCGGGAGGCGACCGGCGTCTGGTTCACCGGCGGGCGCCAGTGGCGCCTGGTCGATTCCTACGCGGGGACGCGCACGGAGGACGAGTTGTGGGCCCTCCTCGAGCGCGGCGGCGTGATCGGCGGTTCGTCCGCCGGCGCGACGATCCAGGGGTCGTACCTGGCGCGCGGCGACACGGCGACGAACACGATCATGATGGGGAGTCACGAGGAAGGGCTGGGATTCCTCCGAAACACGGCGATCGACCAGCACCTCCTCTACAGGAACCGGCACTTCGACCTGCTGGAGATCATCGAAGCGAGGCCCGAACTCCTCGGCATCGGGATCGACGAGAACACCGCGATCGTCGTGCAGGGCGACCGCTTCGAGGTCATCGGAGAGTCGTACGTCGTCATCTACGACAACCAGAGCACGCTCGACAGCGGCGGCCTGTTCTACTTCCTCGCCCCGGGCGACCAGTACGACCTGGCGACACGGCAGGCGTACCGTCCATCCCGCGGGCTTCAACCGCTCGGCCGCGTCGAGGGGCGGCCATGGCCCCGACGCCAGCCCGACCGCTAAGCCGTCAGCCCGATCGCTGAGCGGCCAGCCCGACCGCTGACCCACAACCGCACGGGGGTCCGGTGAGGCGAGGGCTCGTCCTCGTCGCCCTCATCGCGGCAGGGGAGGGCGTCTTCCTGCTCCCCTTCGTCCTCGCGCGCGTCTTCCGCCCGACGCTGCTCGACGCGTTCGGGATCACCAACCTCGAACTGGGGACCGCCTTCTCGCTGTACGGGATCGTGGCGATGGCGGCGTACTTCGCCGGCGGCCCGCTCGCGGACCGGTTCTCGGCCCGGCGGCTCATGGCGCTCGCGCTGCTCACCACCGGACTCGGCGGGCTCGTGCTGGCCGACTTTCCTCCGCCGCGGACGATGAACCTGCTGTGGGCCTTCTGGGGGATGACCACCGTCCTCCTCTTCTGGGCCGCGATGATCCGGGCCGCGCGGGAGTGGGGCGGGCACTCCGCCCAGGGCCGGGCCTACGGCTTCCTCGACGGGGGCCGGGGGCTCCTGGCGGCGCTCGTGGCGACGGTGTCCGTGGCGGTCTTCGCCTGGCTCCTGCCGGGCGAGGCGTCGGCGGCCACGCCCGAGGAGCGGGCCGCCGCCTTCCGCGGGGTGATCCGCGTCTTCACCGGAATCACCCTCGCCAGCGCCGTCTTCGTGTGGTTCGTTGTGCCCGACAGCCGGCCGGGCGCCGACACCGACGGCCGCCCGAAGCTGTCGCTGGAGGGGGTGCGAGCCGCGTGCCGCATGCCGGTCGTGTGGCTGCAGGCCGTCATCATCATCTGCGCCTACACGGGGTACAAGGCCACGGACGACTTCTCGCTCCTGTCGCGGGACGCGCTCGGCTTCAACGACGTCCAGGCTTCCGGGATCGGCACGCTCGCCTTCTGGATCCGCGCCGCCGCGGCCATCGCGGCCGGCTTCCTCGGAGACCGGATCGACGCTTCCCGCGTCATCGTGTGGGGTTTCGCGATCCTCATCGGCGGCTGCCTGCTCATCGCCTCCGGGGTGCTGGTGCCCGGCCCGGCCTGGATGCTCATCGCCACCATCGTGACCGCCAGCGTCGGCATCTACGCGCTGCGCGGCGTCTACTTCGCCCTGCTGGCCGAGGGCGCCGTGCCACACGCCTACACCGGGAGCGCGGCCGGCCTCGTCTCCGTGCTCGGCTTCACCCCCGACATCTTCATGGGACCGCTCATGGGCGTCCTGCTCGACAACTCGCCGGGCCTCCCCGGCCACCAGCACGTGTTCGCGGTCGTCGCCGGCTTCGGCGCCATCGGCCTGCTCGCCGCGCTCGCCTTCCGCCGCGTCAGCAGGCAGATTCAGATCCCCCGCTCAAGCAGCGTCCGCGAACTCCAGTCATGATCCAAGGAGTACCCCATGTCCGGTAAGGACACGCCCTCGCCCGCTTCCACAGCGTCGCCCCGCGCCGATCTCGATCTGCCCGCCCTGTATACTCAAGCTGACAGCGCGGCAGGCGCAGCTCAGCGCCTCTTCTTCACGTTCCAAAAGTACCATATCACGTGCTTGGTTCTTGGTAGCGCCGCGGCCGCCACGTCCGCCGTCGTTGACTCGACAATCGGTCGCTGGTTGCACGTCTTGTCCACGTTGGCACTCGGGATAGGCGTCCTGCTCACGTGGATCGCCTATCTCCGTAAGGATGAACTTGCCTGGTTTCAGTGCCGCGTGATCGCCGAATCCGTAAAAACCGCCAGCTGGCAGTTCGTTACGAAGTCGCCTCCCTTCGCCAACGACCAGAGCCTAGTCGAGGCCTTCATCGCCTGCCTTCGCACAATACGTCACTCGAACCCTGCGGTCTTAGACCGCCTCACACCTAGCATCTCCGACAGCGATCAGATGATAAGCGACTCCATGATGCGTCTGCGGCAGGCTCCTTGGGAGCAGAGACGACAGGTGTATCGAGAGCAGCGCCTGCAGAATCAAAGGGTGTGGTATGCGCGAAAGGCGACTCGCAACGCGACGCTGCAAAAGCGCTGGCTGATTGGTGCCATATTCCTCCAGATTGCCGCTATTGGCTGTGGCGTGGCAATAGCAATCACTCCAACCATAACCCTAAACTTGATACCGTTTTTGACAACCGCCGCCGCATCTGCAGTGGCGTGGACGCGTATGCGCCGCTACAGTGAGTTGGCGTATACTTACTCGATCACAGCACAGGAACTACTAGATCTCGAAGCCCTGGAGGCCGAAATCGACCGCGAGGAGGGGCTGGCGGGGCTAGTCCGTCAGATCGAAAATGCGATTTCACGGGAACATACACTTTGGCATGCTCGATCTGCAGGAAGAGCTAGACAACCGGAGGCCGATTTGAAGTCAACGGACGAGTTGGCGTAGAACGGTCGAACGTCTCGGGAGGGGCGTCAGGTTATGGACTTGATACAAGAGGCGGCTGACGGGTTGCCGATTGCGGGATGGTCAGTGGCCCTTCCGAACTTCGTTCCGTCAGTGTCAAGCATAAGGACAAAGGCTTCGATGTTGGAGTGTCTGACGTTGCTGGTCGGGCGAGGGGGGCCGTTCCTGCTCTCCGCATTTGATGTGGCGCAGTGTACCGATGGAGTGCGGCGCCAAGTTGTACAGTTGCTCCAACGGCAGCGGACGAACGGCGGCGGTGTCTTTTTGGACAGCGGAACCTATGAGGGTCAGTGGCGGACGGACGCGGAGTGGGACGCGTCGGCGTTCGATGAAGTTGTCTCCGAGGTGCCGCACGACTATAGGTTTGTGTACGATAGCCACCACCCGCCCGAGACAGCTCAGGCAATTGCGGAGGCCGTTGAAGAAAGTGTAGTGCGCGCACAAGAGTGCGGAAATGGGACCGTCATTCCAATCGTTCATGGTCGACCGTCAGTTATCCGGGAGGCGGTGCACCTTACAGCGCAGGCGATCGAACCCATGATGCTGGCAGTGCCCGAACGAAGGCTCGGTCGTGGCCTGATCGATCGAGCGGGGATGATACGGCGCATTCGGTTGTCTCTGAATGAGCTGCCGGCGTATGTCCCTCTACATATCCTGGGTACGGGACATCCGGTGTCCCTCATCACGTACAGCTTAGCAGGAGCGGACAGTTTCGACGGTCTCGAGTGGTGTCGGCAAGTGATTGATCACGAGACCGGCAGAGTGCTCCCGTTCGAACATTGGGACTTGCTTCAGGACGGCAGTTCGGTCGATTCAGGGCCGGAGTGGCCGTGGGCAATTCACCCGCTATTTTATAATCTGCGATTTTACGACCAGTTCATGAGGCGGTTACGGGTTGCCCGGAGTGCCGGAACTCTAGACGCGCTCCTTGGGGAACACGTCGGAGGGGCGGTCCTGACCCGATTGCTCGAGGCGTGCCAGAAGGGGGACACGGCGCAATGAGGAAGGCCGGAAGGGAGCTGTCGCGGATCGACGAGGCGATACGAGTTGTTTACCACGAACTCGACATTCGACCAGTGCCGGTATGGGAGGGCCATAGCGAGGATGATCTATGGCGGGAACTTGTCTGGTGTATTTTGGGGAGTCGCGTTCACTGGGAGGTGAGTCACGCTGCGCTGGGACGACTGGGTCGAGCTGGGCTCCTGTCGGCCGACCGGTGGCGAGGTGGACTCGACGAACCCGAACACGCGACACTGCTGTCGCTGGGAAGAGGATACAGGTTTTTTCGGAGAACGGCAGGTCACATTCGCGGAGCCGCGGAACGTGTGTATGATGATGGGGGGTCTATCCGAGGCCTCCTGGGTGACGGTGATGGGGAAGATGACGTACGGCGGACGTTTGCGGCGGAGATACCTGGCATAGGGCCGAAGCAGGCAAGCTTGTACTTGAGAACCATCGGCTTTGCAAGGCGACTTGCCGTACTAGACGTACATGTCCTCACGTACTTGCACTGGATCGGTATTATTGAGTCGGGTGTCAGGACGATAAACACGCTGTCACGATACGAGGGACTTGAGGAGTTGTTCATGGCGTATGCTGACAAGCGAGGATATTCGCCGGCGGCATTCGACATGGCCGTCTGGCTGGTTGTGCGAACTGCAAAAAGGGAAACGACACTATGGCGATAGTAACCTTGGTGTCAGGTGGAATCGACTCGACCGTAATGAGTCTTCTGGCTCAAGAAGAGGGAATCAAACTGTTCCCGTTATTCGTGAACTATGGGCAAAGAAGCGCGAGGTTGGAATGGTTCGCGTGTCAGCACGTGCACGCACGATTTGGCCTGCCAACGGTAGAGCGGGTCGATCTGTGTGACTTCGGTCGCCTCGTCTCGAGCGGCTTAACGGATCCCAAGCAGCACGTGTACGAAGATGCGTTTCAGCCCGGTCGAAATCTCTTGTTGCTCGTTGCGGGGGCGGCGTATGCAGTCGAGGTCGGAGCAGACGGGGTTGCCCTCGGTTTATTGGATCCGGGGCGACGACTGTTTGATGACCAGACGGAGGAATTCGTCAACCGCGCAGAAGATGCCATTCGGCTGTCTGTGGGAAGAAGCGTGTCGGTGCTAGCGCCGCTAATAGGGTGCTCAAAGCGAGACGTGTTGAGGTTGGCCAGGGAAAGGGGGGTATCGAAAACGTACTCGTGTCATGCGGGCGAGGAGGAGGTGTGCGGCGGCTGCATCGCGTGCCGGGAAATTGCCGATGCCAAGAGAGAAGGGGAGGATTAGAAATGGGGGGAAGTGGTGGAAGCGCTGGAGTCGATCCTAGCGATCTGAGGCGGCTGGAACGGGAGGCGAAGAGGATTCTGAGGGGGGATGGTGAGGGGCAGAAGCGAAACGTGTTCTTGAGCTTCAACTCGACCGATCTTGATTCGGTGAACCTCCTCAGAGGACAAGCAAGGAACGAGAACAGCGAACTGGAGTTCAAAGATTGGTCGGTGAAGGTGCCCTTCGACAGCGGTGAAGCGGAGTATATTCGGCGAAAAATCAGGGAGCGGATTAGGCAATGTTCAGTAACGATCGTGTTTCTTTCGGGTGAGACGGCGGAGAGTCGTTGGGTCGACTGGGAGGTGCGGGAGAGCCTGAGACTAGGGAAGGGCGTCGTGGGCATGTATCAGGGGAAGGCTCCGCCGGCGAGGATGCCTGCCGTTATCGGGGAGAAGGCAATTCGGGTCGTACCGTGGAGGCACCGTGACCTGAGTCGTGCGGTGGAAAGGGCGGCGGAGGAACGGGGAGGGAGTAGGTAGGCAGGTGGAGCTGCTGGTACGCTGGTAAACGGCGTTGAAGAAACGAGTGCGTGGTGGTTATGAACTGCGGACGGTGTGGGAGATGAGATCCGCCGAACGATCGAGGTCGGCGCGAACGTCCGATTCCCAGAGCCGCAGCACCGTCCAGCCTTCGTTTTGGAGCGTGGCAGTGACATGGTCGTCGCGCACAACGCGCTTCGTGAACTTGTCGATCCAGTACGCTTGATTCGACGTCTTGAGTTGCGCTTCAAGAGCCTCGGGGCCCCGCTCGCGAAGAACACGCGCATGCCAGTAATCGCCATCGATGAACACGGCGACGCGAGCTCCGATGAACACGATGTCCGGTCGGCCCAGGAGCTTCGGGTAGTTTTTGCGGAACCTGAGCCCGCGTCGGTGGAGGATCGACCGGAGAGCGACCTCCGTCTTGCCGCCGGTGCTTCGAATCGCGGACATGTTGCGGTGGATTTCATCAGGGGACTTGGGGTTGTACTCCGTCACGAGAGCGGTTCAGACGGCTAGGTCAAGCGGCAAGTCTGACACATCACGAAGCCGCTTTCCGTGGACCATTAGGTCGAGCGTTTCCCGGGCGTCGTCCAACTCCAAGGCTTCGACGACTTCGCGAAGTTCGTGAAGCGCTACATGGTAAGTGCAGTCGATATCGCCGGTCCCGATGGCGATTGAAACGAGTCGACTGGGCAAGGGTTCGGCAGTTACGACCGCGATGTGAGGTGCTCGACCCTTCCGGTTGCGGACCAGATTCAACGCCTCAGCCCGCGAGTTTTGAGTTCGGTCGCTGCGGATCGTCCACTTGCAGGAGACGCTGGCGTGCAAGAGATGTTGCGAGTTGTTCCGTCTCCGGAGAGGGGTGAGTCCGGCGGTGTCGTTTCCAACGAAGGGGGCTTCTCGGTTAATTCGGTCATCTTCCTCAGGCGCCCGGGCGATGACGATGTCGGGCTTGATCGTGTAATCACTGCCCAGAACCGCAGCAAGCGCGGCGTTGCCGGCCGCCGCTTCCTTGAGAGCGTCGAGGTGGGAGTACTGCTCGAACTTGGCGATGGCGGAGCCGGGCTCAATCTCCCAGTGACCCGGCCGAAGGTGATGCAGGGCCGGAAAAGTAGCCCGAAGGAAATCAACGGTCTGCCTTTCGAACTCGGCGCCTGCGGCCGATCCCCTGAGGCGAGGCTTTCCCGAAGGAACGCCTAGCGTCTCCGCCAAGGTGCGCCCGATTGAGACGCTTGTCGGGCTGTCCTTGTCCGAATTGCTCGCTATCCCGTCTTGCAGCGACCAGAGTTTTTCTTGTAACCGCCGGTGCAGGCCTTGGCGGGCCGCATGAAGAATCTCCTTTGTCATGCGGTTTGGTATCGAAGTACCAACTGCTCTTCGGCGCTGAGGTCAGGTTCCTGCCGCAACAGGGCCGCTCGGAGCGATCGACCGACGGCTTCGGCGACAGGTGGTGGCAATGCGTTGCCCACTTGCCGGTAAGCGGCGGTCTTGCCTCCCTCGAAACGCCATGTGTCGGGGAAGCCTTGGATGCGTGCCGCCATGCGGACCGTCAGCCGCGGCATCGTCCCTACGGGGAAGTCGGGGCCCGGAGGGGCATCCGCAAGTGATAGCCCGTTGACGCCAAGTCGCTTCCACGCGGCCCTAGCCCTGGTCGGTCCGAGGTCCGCACCGCCATGCTTCTTCGAGCCTCCAACCAGTGTGGGCGCGATGTCGTCTGCTCCCGCGGCCCACTCGGCTGCTCCCGGCCAGCCTCGTGAGGCCATCAGATCGACGAGTACCTCACCGACGGACGCGCCGGGTGTGGTCGATGAGGGCCACGCGAAGAAGTGTGCGAGGTGCTTCTTCACAGCCACGAGAATGAACCGCGGCCGCAACTGCGGTACGCCGAAATCGCGGGCGTTCACGATGCTCGCATCCACCCAGTATCCCAGCCCGTCCAAACGAGAGATCAGGGCCCGTCGGTACGCGATAAAGCGACGTGAAGCGAAGCCTGCCACGTTCTCGAGCAAAACCCCACCAGGGTCGAGTTGTTCGACCAGGTGCAGTGCAGCCGGGAAGAGATCCCGTTCATCCTCGCCTCCGAGCTGTTTCCCGGCGACCGAAAAGGGAGGACAGGGTACGCCCCCGGCAACAAGGTCCACACCTCGGAATCCTTCTGGGTCGAGCCTCCGAACATCGGTTTCAAAAACCGGCCAGGCCGGCCGGTTCCTTCGGAGCGTCGCGCAAGCGTAGTGGTCGTTCTCGACCAACCCCACCGCCTCGAAACCGGCGTTCTCAAGCCCCAGCGCCTGACCCCCGCCCCCCGCACAAATCTCAAGAACCGTCGGCAATCCCGCCTCTCCTCCCGATTAGCCCCCCGAGTTACGTCTCACGTTACCAATCTTCCGGCGCTCATCAACCGGCTGTCAACACCCCTTGAGGTTCAAACGGCCCCGTCTCCTAATCTACCTCGCTGCGGCGGCGAGCAGGTTCGTCGAACTTGTTCCTGAGCCAATCGAGCGCCTGGCGTTGGTCGTCTCTTGTCGCACGCCGGAGTTGGCTGAGCAGCCAGACCCAGCTCGGCGGCTCTTGCACGAGGTTCTTTGCTCCCTGATTGCACGTGCTGCACAGGGCTCGAAGATTCGACAGGGTATTCTGCCCGCCATGGCTCAAGTCGGTGATGTGGCCCACTTGCAATTTCGTTGGCCGACCTCCAGCGCGTTCGTCCAGATCACTTGCCCCCGCCCCGCACATCTGACACGTATACCCGTTTCGTTCCAAGACTTGTGCTCGGAGCGACGAAGGGATGGAATGCGCGAAACGATAGGGAGGCTCGTCGGGTGGCAGTTCCTCGAGCACATACTGCCCCGGCTTGAGGTCGGCGCGGTCAAGATGAGAACTGATCTTCCAGCCCTCTTGGCGTAGTTCGCGCAAGCGGCGCGAGTACTGCAGCGCGTGGTTGGCAGCAGCCTGTAGGTCGGCGGATTCGACGACCTCCCCGACATGATCACGCAGGTAAGCCGCAAGAGCGGCCCTGGAACTCAGCCGTGGCATGGTTGGGGGGATCGTCCTTCTGAGGTTCGAGACGTACGGAATGGTGGAACACCAGTAGCTTTGAGTGCCCAGAGCATTCGTTTCTCCTACCGTGGGGACCCGAGCAGGGCAGCTTCTCTTCCCTCCGCAGGAAACCTCGATAAGAATAGGAGGAGTGTCCGTGTGGCGCGAGCAATCTGCGAAGCCTGGAGACCTGCATCCCGGCCACGGACGGTTGGCCCGTTCGCACGAATCCCATCGGAAATCACATGGAAACGATCGCCGCATCTGACTTCAAGACCCGCTGCTTCGCTGTCCTGGATCGCGTCTGCGAGACGGGGGAACCCGTCGTCATCCTCAAGAATGGGCGACCAGTCGCTGAACTGCGGCCCCCGCGCCAAAGCCGGACGGAGTACCCGCAGAAGGAGCTGCAGGGCACCGTGACCGTCGTCGGCATCGTGGGACCGGTCGTTCCGCCCGCTAAGGCACGAGGGCGGGCTCCCGCTTCCTGAGCACGAACAGGCCCTCGCGCATGCTGGACACGATGATGTTCCCGGAGGGGAAGAACGGGTAGTTGCTCCAGGATCCCGCGAAGCCCGGCGCGTCCGGGCTGCCCGGCACCGTGTCGAAGAAGCCGGCCGGCACGGGGTTCTCCGGGTCGGAGATGTCGAAGATCCGGAGACCGCTCACGTAGTTCGACTGGTACATGAGGTTGTCGCGGATGTAGAGGTTGTGGTCCGACGCCGCGTTGTCCTGCACGAACTCCCGCACGAGCACCGGATCGTCCAGATCCGCCACGTCCCACACGAGCGTCCGCGTACCGGTCGTCCCGCCCGACAGTTCGTCGAGTTCGTCGTTCAGGTAGAAGTAGCGCTGGTCCTCCGACAGCCACCCCTGGTGGGAGTAGGCCACGTTCGGATAGGCGGCGTTCGAGATCGGCGTCGGGTTGTTCTTGTCGGTCACGTCTCCGATGCCGAGCTTCGTCGCGCTCGCGTTGAAGCA
This sequence comes from Candidatus Palauibacter scopulicola, assembly GCF_947581915.1. Lineage (NCBI taxonomy): Bacteria > Pseudomonadati > Gemmatimonadota > Gemmatimonadia > Candidatus Palauibacterales > Candidatus Palauibacteraceae > Candidatus Palauibacter > Candidatus Palauibacter scopulicola. The sequence goes on along the minus strand of NZ_CANPWG010000067.1, from coordinate 87,798 downwards.
CACCTCCCTGCCGACGTGATCCTCGTCGGGGCCCTCGTAGATGACGCACTGCGCGTCGTGCGTATAGCCGCCCGATCCGGCGTTCCCCGTCTCGGGGTCCGCGAAACAGCCGGCGAAGGTCGGGTTCCGCGGATCGCGGATGTCCACCATGTGCAGCGCGCCGCCGCAGGTCTCGCCGCCACCGCTGCCGCCGACCACGTAGGCGAAGCCCGACGCCTCGTTGATGACGATGTTGTGCGCGGAGGCGAATTCGGCGTAGTGGGCGTCCTCGTCGAAATCCACCGGGGGATTGGTCACGTCCCGCAGCCGCCTGAGATCGAAGACCTGCATCCCGTGTTCGCCGGCGTTGTCCGCCACGATGAAGGTGTGGTCGGCATGGACCTTCATGTCCCGCCACAGGTTGGGCATCGCGCCCTCGGTGAGGGGGAGGTTCCCGAGATAGATGGGATTCCCGGCGTCGGTCACGTCGATGAAGGAGGTACCGTCGAACCGTCCGAGGATCGCGTACTCGCGGCCCGTCTGCGGATCCACCCAGCCCCAGATGTCGCTGACCATGATCCCGCGCGCGCCCCCGACTTCCCGGGCCGGGAGGAAGGAGACGAGGTCCACCTCGGAGCAATCGAAGCCGGCGACCGTCCCGTCGTCCGAGCATCGCATCTCTTCGCCCCTGACGGCGGCCAGGCCCAGTTCGGTCTCATGGATGGGAGCGGCCTCGCTCCACGTGCCGCCCGCGTCGCGCTCGAACACGAAGCCGATGCCCTCGAAGAACTCGGAGCCGGGCGCCCCGACCACGGCGAGGCCGTCACCTCCGGCCACCGCGTTGCCCATGAAGCCCATGAGCCCGCGGGTTTCGCCTTCCAGCAAAGTCTCCTCGCTCCACGCGCCGTCGTCCCCTGCCCGGAGGACGTGCGCCGCGCCCGCGAAGGCGTTTGTGCCCGGCGCCCCGACCACGAGTCGCCCGCCCGCCCCGGCGAGGGCATAGCCGAAGAAGGCCGCCGGAGACGGCGACGCAGCCGCGATCGACCCCGTCTGCGACCACGTCCCATCGTCGTCCGCCGCGAACCGGAAGACGGAGCCCTGCGCCTGGTTGGCGAGCGGAGAGCCGAGGTATGCGTCTCCCTCCATGAGCACCGCGGACAGGCCGGCCACCATGCCGCCGGCCGGGGTCAGCCGGGCGACCTCATCCCATTCGGTGCCGCTGCGGCGGAACAGGTAGCCGGTCCCCGCCTGCGGTGGCGCGGGCGGTGTGAACTGGCTGAGCGCAAACGGCCCGGGCGCGCCCACGAGGGCCAGATCGCCCTCGACGCTGACGGCCGCCCCGAAACGGGCGTCCGCCGGGGCGTCGGACCCGGTCAGTTCGACAGACGTCAGCCCCATGTCGGACTGCACGTAGGCGAACACCGAACCGCTGGCGCCGCGCCCCGGAGCGCCGATCACCCCGAACTGGCCCCCGGCCCCCACGGCGACCGAGGAACCGAAGGCGTCTCCCGGCATCGCGTCCGGGGCCTCCAGCCGTTCCCAGGAACTCCACATGGTGCCTTCGCGGACGAAGACGTACGCCGCTCCCCGGCTCTCGTTCTCCTTCGGGGCGCCGACCACGAGGATGTCGCCCTCGACGGCCAGCGCCTCGCCGAAGCCGTCCCCGTACACGCCGCTCGGGGCCGGTATCGTGGCGACCTCCACCCAGCCGTCCCCGCCACGCCGGAATATGTGCACGCTGCCGGGTTCGGAGCCCGGCATCGGGAACGCCGCGAACTCGCCGGGCCGCGAGACGAAGATCTCGTCCCCGGAAACCGCGGCCGCCGCCCCGAAGCCGATGATCGGGGCCCCGGCGGCATCGTCCAGGCCGCCCGCATGAGTCTGCGCCGCCCCCGGCGCCGCCAGCGCCGCAACGAAGGGAAGCAGGGAAACGAGAAGAGCGAGATTGCGTGATCGCATGGTACGGACTCCCGGGGGTTCAGGGGATCGAGCGCCCGAACGTATCGCCGCCGCCGCGTCTAGCGGAAGCGGATGGCGATGCCGAACTGGGCCTGCCACTGCGAGGCGCCGATCTGCGGCAGGTAGGGCACCGCGGCGCGGACACCGCCGGTGTCTCCGAACTGGAGGGGGCCCGCGTAGCGCGCCCGGAGCGGGTCGTCCGGTTCGGGCGTCATGTTGGTCAGGTCGAAGTCGTCTTCGATACGGTCTTCGACGCTGAGCAGTCTTACGATCGGGTTCACGGTCTGGACATGCCCCCACGCGCTGTCGACCAGGTTCAGGACGTTGAGTACGTCGAGCGTCAGCGCCACTTCCGCCCCGCCCAGTCGGAAGGGCTGGCTGAACCGGAGATCAAGTTCATTCGACCACGGCGTCCGGCACGCGTTCCGGTTCAGGATCCGTCGCCGGTTCTCCAGGAGGCAGGGTTCCTGCAACATGAGCTGCTCGAACAGGATTCCGCTGATCGGGGCCTGCCCTCCTCCGGGGAAGTCGAATCCGCCCGCCGTCACGTAGATCAGATCGTTGGCGAGGTCGAGAGCCCGACCGAATCCGGGATACGTGTCGCCGTTGATGTCGTCGGCGTAGACGTAGGAGTACGGCCTGCCGGACTGCCCTACGTACAGCAGCGATAGCCTCCCGCCTCCCAGCAGCCGGGGCAGGGCGGCCGTCGCGCTCGCCACGAGCCGATGCGGCCGGTCGAAGAGCGAAGCCTGGCGCAGCGGGTCGTTCGGATCGCCCGAGACCGCCGTGAACCCGTAGTTCGCGATCGCATCGAGCGAAGCGAGGCTCTGCACATCCGAAGAGCGGTTGTACGCGTAACCGACGTCCACTGACAGCCGATCCCCGAACTGCTTGCGCAGCCGGGCGCTCACCGCGTACGAGAAGTTCCGCGCCCGGTCGCCGATCCTGATGACCTGCGCGAACGCCTCGTTCACCCGCCGCGGAATGAAAATCGGCTCCCGGGCGTCCGGCGGCTCTCCGGGGGGCGGGTCGACGAACTCGCTGCCGTCCCCCGGGTCCCCGAACACCTGGCGGGTCCCGTACCCGAATCCGTATGTGAATCCGTTCTCCTCCGTACGTTCACTATCGGGGATGGCGGGTCCGATATTCAGGTCCTCGAACGCGATCTGGTTCACGGCGCGCGTGTAGATCCCCTCGAGCGACAACACGAATCCCGCCGGCAGGCGCTGGTCGATCCCGAACGAGGCCTTGAAGTCGCGGGGGAACCGGAAGTCGGGGTCGAAGGCCGTCACGGTGGGAACGCCGAAGTCGCCCCCCGATCCATCGGCGCATGCCGTCGGGGATGGGGCCCGCGGATCGAAGATCGGAACGATCTCCGGATCGGGAACCCCGAGATTCCGCCGCCGGCACGTCAGGAAGACGGAGGAGAGACCCGTGTTCTGATACGCGTTCGCCAGCCACGCGAACGGCGGCCGCCCGGTGAACAGCCCCATGCCGCCCCGGATCTGCGTGCCGCGGTCCGCGCCGAGACCCAGGTTGAAACCGGCCCGCGGCGAGAACATGACGGTCCCGCTCGGCAACTCGCTCGTATCGAGGCCGAACGAACTCTCCACCGCCGGATTGTGGGCCGGCGCGTCCGGCATCAGAGGCACGTCCATGCGCACGCCGAGCCGCACGTTCAACCGGTCGCCGATCCGCGCCTCCTCCTGGACGAAGGCGGAGAGCTGGTTCACCGAAAACCGCGCGGCGCCCGCGTCCTCCGCGAGAGGGACGTGGATCACATACTCGCTCGGCGTGTTCGCCTCCAGGTCTTCGGCCGAGTTGAAGTAGTAGCTGCCGAGGCTTCCGGGCAGATACTCGCGACGGATCGAAAACCGTTCGAACCCGCCGCCCAGGGTAATGTGGTGGTTCCCGAGAACCAGGGTTAGCGCGTTCGAGATCTGCAGGATGTTCTGATCGAGTTCGCCGTCCGGGCCCGAATAGTTCGAACCCGCCCGCACTTCCCTCCGGAACCCGGCCCCGGGGACGCCCCCCTGGAGTCGGACCTCGACGCGCGGGAAGAGCGCGTTCGCCGTCTCCCGATCGCGCAGGAATTGCACGTTCACCATGAGGTCGTTCGACAGTGTGGGGCTCGGGGCGGACAGCCATTGCGCGCCGATCGACTGGTTGCGCGACTCGATTCGAGTGCCGGTGGACGACATTTCGTACACGTCGCCCGGCAGGCGGTTGGTCGCGGGATCGTCCGCCGCGTAGGCGAAGTTGTAGCGCAGCATGAGGGAGTTGTTGGCGTCGGGACGCGCGTCGAAGCGTGCGAACACGTTCGCCAGATTGTTCTCCAGCGTGTACAGGCCCGCTTCACCGGCATCCGCGCCGTAGCCCCTGAGAAGTCTCGAGACGCGCCCAATGGAATCCGGGTCGAGCTTCGTCCGGACGATGTCGTCCACGCCCACCGTGAACCCATCGGGCGGCCGCTCGCGGCCCTCGAACTCCCCGGCGACAAAGAAGTGCAGCCGGTCCCGCACGATGGGACCGCCGACATCGAAGCCCGCGAACACGTTGTCCAGCTCACCCGGCTCCCGCAGGTGGCCGCCGATCAGCGCATCGCCGACCAGCGCGTCGTTGCGGAAGAATCCGAACGCCGATCCACCGAACTCGTTGGACCCCGTCCGGGTCACGGCGTTGAGGACGCCGCCGGTAAACCCGGACTGGCGGACGTCGTACGGCGCCGTGAGCACCTGGAGCTCCTCGATCGCCGCGAGCGGAATCACGCGCCCGCTCGCCTGTCCCCCGGCCACGCCGGTCGGCGACAGGCCGAAAACGTCCTGGTTGAGGGCGCCGTCGACCTGGATGTTGTTGAAGCGGATGTTGGATCCCGCCACCGACGTGCCCATCTCGTCGATCGCCACCAGCGGCGACAGTCGGGCGAACCCCGTGAAATCCCGTGATATCGTGGGCAGGGCCTCGATCGCCTCCCGGTTGACGACGGTCGTCGCGCCCATGCGGGTGGGGTCGAACTCCGGGTCCGTCTCGACGCGGACGGAGAGTTCGGGCAGCGGAACCGCCGTCTCGGAGAGTTGAACCTCGAGCCGCAGCCGCTGTCCGGCGATGAGCGTCAGGCCCTCCCGCGTCACCGGGCTGAGTCCGATGCGCCCGACCTCCAGCGTGTACGGCCCGCCGGGCCGAAGATTGGCAAGGCTGAAACGACCCAGTTCGTCGCTCAGGACGGCGTGGGTGGCGCCGGTCCGGGTATGTCGAAACTCGACCCGCGCCCCGGCCACCGGGGCTCCATCGGCGTCGATCACGCGCCCCGCCACGCCGGCGGTCGTGACCCCCTGAGCGGAGACGATGGACGGAGGGACCGCGAGGCCCGCGAGCAGGCCGATCAACGCAACGCCGACAAGGCGACTCAAGGCGATTCTCCTTTTGGATGATCTTGCCACGGCCTCAATGAAATAACGCCTGGAGGGCGGATGGTGTATCGGTGGGCTACCCGCGCCGAACGGCCGCGGCGTATTGTCGGAGCCGTGAGTACCACGAGCCGCACGCTGAGCTTTCGCGCGATTCTGGGCCCCGGAGGTCTCGAGCGGGACCGGTCGATCGAGATCGCGCCGGACGGAACGATCCGCGCGATCCGGGCGACTCGCGCCGGCGACGTCCCCCGGGACGGAGGGCTCGCGGTCCCCGGCATGCCGAACGCGCACTCGCACATCTTCCAGTGCGCACTGGCCGGCTTCGGCGAGGAGGCGCGGGGGGACGATTCCTTCTGGAGTTGGCGCCGGGCCATGTACCGGCTCGCCAACTCCATCACCCCGGAGCAACTGTTCGCCGTCGCCCGGCACGGGTACGCCCGCATGCTGCGCGCCGGCTTCACGCACGTGGTGGAGTTCCACTATCTGCACCACGGTCCGGACGGCGCGCGCGGTCCCGAGACGACGCAGGCCGTGCTCGCGGCGGCCGCGGAGGTCGGCCTTCCCATCAGTCTCCTGCCCGTCTACTACCGGACCTCCGGTTTCGACGGAGCCGCGCCTCACGCCGGACAGCGCCGCTTCGCGCACGACTCGGTGGACGAGTTCATGGCCACGGTCGAGGCGCTGGGCCCCGCGGTGGCCGGCGTGGCGCCGCACTCTCTCCGCGCGGTGCCCACGGCCGACCTCGCCGAACTCGTGGCGGCGGTCGACGCGACGCTGGGTCCCGAAGCGCCCCTGCACATCCACATCAGCGAGCAGGAACTCGAGGTCGAGGAATGTCTCGCGGTGCGCGGCTACACGCCGGTCGATCTCCTCGCGGACACCGTCGAACTGGGCCCGCGCTGGAGTCTCGTCCATGCGACGCACACCACGGAGGCGGAGCGCAACCGGCTCTGGAGCGCGGGTGCGCGGGTCGTCCTGTGCCCGATCACGGAGGCCCACTTGGGGGACGGGATCTTTCCCGCCCGCGAGCACTTCCTCGCCGGTGGCGCGGCCGCCGTCGGCTCCGACGCGAATGTCCGCATCTCCGCCATCGAGGAGGCGCGGCAACTCGAATACGGGCAGCGCCTGCGGGATCGCAGAAGGGCCCGTCTGGCCACCGAAGCGGGCACCGGGCCGGTCGTCTGGTCGTGGCTCGCGGAGGGCGGCGGCGAGGCGGCGGCGGCCCGATCCGGCCCGGCGGGCGGCGTTGGCCCGCCGGCACGGCTGGGGCGAATCGAACCCGGTTACCGGGCGGACTTCGTCGTCCTGGACCGGGAAGGTCCGCACACCCTGGGACACGATTGGGAGACCCTCATGGACGCGTGGCTCGTGGCGGGCGACGAGCGGGACATCGAGGCGGTGTACGTCGCGGGCGAACGACGCGTCGAGCGTGGCTCGATGGCGGGCGAGGCCGAGATCCGATCCGCTTTCGGGCAGGCGATGCGGGAGATCCGGCGGGCGATCTGACGCCGGCTTAGTACCCGGCCCCCCGTCCGCGTTCAGGCGGTGCTCAGGCGGCCGCCCGCTCCAGCTCCATCGACCACTCGCCGCGCGTCGCGAGGCCGTTCATGCGCGCGCGGTGCGCAAACGCCGCCTGCGCCGCCATGCCGTTCTCGGCGGCACCACCCCAGGCCTGCAGCGGCGCGGCCTGCAGCGCCCGCCCGTACGAGAAGCTGAGGTTCCACGGCGTGTCGAACCCCGCGTTCATCGCGTTCAGGTGGGCGGTGGCCTCGATGTCCGACTGCCCTCCCGACAGGAAGACGATGCTCGGAACCGCCGCAGGCACCGCCCGCTTCAGGCAGCGCACCGTCTTCTCGGCGACCTCCTCGGCCCCCGCCTGATCGGCGCACAGCTTGCCCGACAGCACCATGTTGGGCTTCAGGACCGAGCCTTCCAGCAGCACGCGCTGGTGGAAGAGGGCCATGTACACCTGCTTGAGCGTGGCTTCGGTCGCCTCGAAGCAGCGGTCGATGTCGTGGTCGCCGTCCATCAGCACTTCCGGCTCCACGATCGGCACGAGTCCCTGCTCCTGGCTGAGCGCCGCCATCCGGGCGAGCGCGTGGGCGTTCGCCCCGATGCAGTAGGCGCTCGGGATGGAGCGGTCTCCGCCCCGCCCGATGTCGATGACGGCGCGCCACTTCGTGAACCGCGCCCCGAGTTCGTAGTACTCCGCCAGCCGCTCGCGCAGCCCGTCGAGTCCTTCGGTCACCTTTTCGCCCGGCGCCCCCGCGAGGTCATGCGCCCCCCTGTCGATCTTGATCCCCGGGATCGACCCGGCATCGGAGAGAAGCTGGACGAGCGGCGTGCCGTCGGCCGCCGCCTGCCGCAGCGTCTCGTCGAACAGGATGACGCCCGAGATGCACTCGCTCAGCGCATCGCTCGTCCGGAAGAGCAGTTCCCGGTAGTCGCGCCGGTTCTCCTCGGTCGATTCGACGCCGATGCCGTCGAAACGCTTCCGGATCGTTCCCGAGCTTTCGTCGGCGGCCAGGATCCCTTTGCCCTTGGCCCCCATGTCTTCCGCCACCTGGACGAGCTGCTCCCTCATAACGGTTCCTCCGCCCTCATTCCGGGCCGGACTTCAGTGTTGGACGCGATCCACGCGTCGGATATTCCGGGACATGAAGAGGGGCGTCAACGGGGTTGCCCCCGCGACGCCCCCCGGACGCCGGAACGGAACAGGGCTGCGGGTCAGGTCGGGTCGACGGGATCGTCCTCGAGCGTCCAGACCACCGGCGTGACCGGCGTGGCCGACTGGTTGAAGATCATCTTCTCGATGCCGGGACCCGGCTCGGTCGTTTCCAGGTGCACCGCCCGGAAGTCATAGCAGCCGGCCTCGACCGTGAAGTCCCGCTGGCCGCCCGGCTGGATCGTCCCCTCGACGGGATGGTCGGTGCCGAAGAGATCCGAGCCCCAGTCCGACGTTCCGCACGGTCGCGCGAAGAAGTAGATCACCGGGCCGAGCAGCCGGTTGACCACGCGCACCGTGGACGGGCTCTCGAACGTGGGCTCCGGAACTACGGGGTCGCTGTCACCGCACGCCGCCAGCGACAATCCGATCGCCACGACGGCGAAGATGGCATACCGCTTCTGTTTCACGCACCACATCTTGCATTCCTCCATGGCCGCTGTGCCGGGCCGCGCCGCGACTGCCGGGTCCGCGCACGGTCCGCGCCTCGTTCGGCCGGACGATAAACCTCCGGAAAGATACATCGGAGCGGGGTGCAGTCCACCCGGCGCCGACGCGGGGTTTGCCACGGACTGCCGTAGCGTCTCATTCGCGCTGCACCGATCTTACAAGAGAGAACGTGTGAACCCCCTCGCGAGCGACACGGCCCGGCGACGTGAACGACGTGAACGGCAGACCTTCCGTCTGGTTCCATACCTTCGGGTGCAAGGCGAACCAGTACGACACCGAACGCATCCGCCAGGAACTGGAACTCCGCGGCGCGGAGACCGCTCTCCACGCGGACGCGGCGGATGTCGCCGTGATCAACACGTGCACCGTGACGAACCAGGCGGACGCCAACGCGAGGCGACTCGTGCGCCGCCTGCGCCGCGAGCGTCCGGATCTCCGCATCATCGTCGCCGGCTGTTCAACCTCCTTCCGTGAAGCCGAGTACCGCGCGCTGGAAGAGGCGAATGGCGTCGTGCCCGGACACGACCCCGCCGCCGTCGCGCAACTCCTGCCGCAACTGGGAGACTTCGCCACGGCCGATGCCGTCACCGCCGGCGGCTCGGAGGCTTCGTTCGCCCCCCTGCGGCGCAATGCGCGCGGCACCCGCGCCTGGCTGAAGATTCAGGACGGGTGCGATCGAAAATGTTCGTTCTGCGCGACCCGGATCGCGCGCGGCGCCTCGGTCTCGCGCCCGGTCGACGAGGTGGTGGCGGAGGCCGCGACCCTCGCGCGCGCGCACCCGGAACTCGTGATCACGGGGATCCACATCGGCCATTACGGGAAGGATCTCGATCCTGAGCCCCGGCGCGGCGGTCCCGACACCCCCGTCAGCCTCGCCACGCTGTGCGAACGGCTGCTCGAGGACGTCCCCGCCCGGTTCCGCCTCTCCTCCATCGAGGCGACGGAGATCGACGACCGGCTCGTGGATCTGCTCGCGGCGGCGGACGGACAGCTGGCGCCCCACCTGCACGTGCCGCTGCAGAGCGGGTCCGACCGGGTGCTTCGTCTCATGCGCCGCTGGCACACGCGGGAGGCGTATCGTGCCCGCGTGCTCGCGATCGCCGAGCGCCTCGGCGCGGCCGATTCCGGCGCGTTCGGTCTCGGCGCGGACATCATCGTCGGGTTCCCGGGAGAGGGGGAGGAGGAGTTCGAGGAGACGCGGGCGCTCGTGGAGGAGTTGCCCTACACCTACCTGCATGTGTTCCCCTATTCGGTGCGAGACGGAACCGTGGCGGCGAGTCTCCCGGACCGGATACCCGGAGACGTGGCGGCGGCCCGCTCGCGAACGCTGCGGGACCTCGGCCTCCGCAAGGGCCGGGCCTATGCCGAAACGCGCGTGGGTACGATGGCCGACATCGTCGTGGAGGGCCGGGACGACCGCGTTGCCGGCGTGACCGGCGACTACCTGCGGGTCGATCTTCTCGGCCGAGCGACCCCCGGCGATCGCTTCGCCGCGCGCCTGCGGGGGCGCGCCGACCGGCTGACGGCCGAGGTGCCAGCCAACGCGCGAACGGCCGCTGCCGTCCAGCCGTCGGCGGCCACGGTCTGAGGTCCGCGCCTCAGCTCTCCGAGCGTCCGCCGGGGATGGTGCGCGGACTCACGAGCGACTCGCCGCCGTCGACGACGATCACCGTGCCCGTGATCCAGTCTCCCGCAGGCGAGCAAAGGAAGGCGATCATCTGCCCGATGTCGTGCGGGTGCCCCAGCCGCCCCGCCGGGATGAAGCGCTCCGCGAACCCGGCGCCGGAGCGCACGCCGAACATGTCGACTTCGTCGCTCGGGGGAGCCTCGAACGCCTTCTTCACGCCCTCCGTCGGGATCGGACCGGGCGCCACGGCGTTCACGTTGATTCCGTCCCGCGCCCACTCGATGGCGAGCGTTCGGGTCAGGGCGTCCACCCCCGCCTTCGCCGCCGTCGCGTGGGCCATGAGGGGCCAGCCCCGGTAGTGAATGGTCATCGAGATCGACACGATGCGCCCGTACCCCTGCTCGGCCATGACGGGGTAGACCGCGCGGCAGGCGTGGAAGGTGCCGAACAGGTCGATCTCCACCACGGCGCGCCAGCCGTTCGGCGACAGCTCGGCCGTCGGCGCGTAGAAATTGCCCGCCGCGTTGTTCACGAGGATGTCGATCGACCCGAGCGCGTCCCGGGTCTCGCGCACCGCCGCTTCGAGCGCCGCCGGTTCGCGCACGTCCCCGACCGTCGGGAGCGTCCGCACCCCGTGCGTCGAGGCGAGGCGTTCCGCCGCCCGCACGACCCGCTCCTCGTTGCGGCTGAATACGCCCACGGAGGCGCCGGCCGCCGCGAGGCACTCCGCGATCCCGTATCCGATGCCGCTCCCGCCGCCCGTGATGAGCGCCGTGCGGCCCGCGAGGACATCCGGCGCGAAGAGCGCGCCGGCTCCCGATGCTCCGTCCATGGTCTCCGTCCTAGCGGAACATGCTGCGGGCGACGAACCACACGTTCGCGGGCCGCTCGGCGAGGCGACGCATGTACCACGGGAACCACGCCCCCCCGTAGCTGATCAGCACCCGCAGTGGGGTTCCGTTGCCCACGAGCCTCCTCTGCTCCCGCCGTCCGATCCCGTACAGCATTTCGATTTCGAACCGGCTGCCATCGAGACCCGCCGCCCCCGCGTCCGCGGAAAGCGGCCCGATCATCGCCGGATCGTGCGTCCCGAGCCCGAGGAAGCCATCTCCTCCGCTCCCGAGGTGGTCGATGAGGCGCCGCGCGAGGGCCAGGAAGCTCTCGTCCACGTCCCGCTTGTCCGGAAAGGCGATCTCGGCCGGTTCCGCGTACGCCCCCTTCACGAGCCGGATGCGAGGGCCGAATTCCATGATCGATTCGAGGTCGTCCGCGGTCCGCCGGAGGTAGGATTGGATGCAAAGCCCGACGTTCACGTGCCGGTGCCGGACCGCGCGGTAGAGGGAGAGGGTCGCCTCCGTGTAGAACGACCCCTCCATGTCGATCCAGAGCGTGCCGCGACCCTCGGGACCTCCGGCGCGCGCCGCGAGTTCCCCCACGTTCTCCACCGCCAGGTCCGGGTCCTGGTCGAGTCCGAGGTGGGTGGGCTTGATCGAGACCTCCAGGTCGAGCCCCATCTCCTCCGCCAGGTCCATGGCCCGCACGTACTCGGCGACGGATTCCCGGGTCTCCTCCGCGGTCTCGACGTTCTCTCCCAGCGTGGTGACGAGGGTGGGAACGCCTTCTTCCCTCAGGCGGGCGGCCTCGCCGAGCGCGTCCTCCAGCGTCTCGCCCGGCATGAACTTGCGCACCGCGCGCCGCACGAAACGGCGCTCCGGCAGGCGCTGCGACAGCCACCGGTTCGTGGAAGCCCACAGCAGCACCTTCCGCATCGTCTCCATACGCGGCCGGTCCCCCCTCGAACTAGCTCCGCAACCCGGATTCGCCCGAATCGGAGACGTCGAACCCGATCCACATGCCCGTTACCGCGTGAGCCGGAACGGGGCACACGAGCGCGTACTCGCCGGCGGCGGAGGCCGTGAAGCTGATGCTCTCGGTGCCGCCGCCGGGGGCCGTGGCCTCCGTCATCGAAGTCGCGTTCGAGGTGACCGCGCCCTCGAAGACGGGCGTCGCGTCATCGAAGATCGCGGGGTAGCTCGCGGCCCGCTGGAGGACGCTGAAGCTGTGATAGTTGACGGGGTCCCGGTTCTCGAAGTTCACGGTAACGGCGTATCCGACCGGCACGACGACCGTGGCTTCGCCGTTTGCGTAGCCGTTGAAGTTCCAGCGGTTGTTCACGTCCGTCGAGCCCGCGACGAGGTCGATCGTCACGGTGCGCGCGCCGTCGTCCACCGAGATCCAGTCCACGGCCATCGCACCTGAAGCCGCCGCGGCCGCCTCCGTGGCGGAAGCCGTGGCGGGAGCCGGGGCGGGGGCCGGCGCCGGGGATGGCTGGTCGCTCTCGCCGCCGCCGCATCCGAACAGGACGAACGCGCCCAAAGCCGGTAGTGTCGATCGCTTCATCATTCTATTTGCTCCAGAGTTCTTCCGTGATGAGATTCCCAAGGCATGCGTCGGGGGTGCGTCCCCCCGGCCCGTCGCGAGCCTGCCGAGCCGGGCCGAGCGGAGCGCCCGGAATATACAGGATCTCGATCCCCCGGCTATGGCGGCGCGCGCCGGCGGAACCGCCGGGAAACTGGCGCGAGCCCCGGATGCGCCCCATACTGGTGCACTCTCGGTAGCTCGCGTATTTCCGGGACACGACACTAGCATTCAGGCGATTCCGGGGGACCCCCGTTCGATGGTCGCCACGACCCTTGCGCCGGCCAGACGTTCCTGGCCACGGGCTGCAAGGCGCGAGATCCGCTCCTTGAACGACAACCCCCCGTTTCCCGACGCCCCTCGATTCAAAGAGTTGGTGCATTGACGAACAACACACCACAGCCCCGCGGCGGCTCCCCGCGCGGGGGCGGAGGTCAGCCCGGCGGCAAGGGACCGTCCAGGGGCCGGGCCAAAGGGTCCGGTGGCCACGGCGGAAAGGGCCGGAACCGGCGCCGCCGCTCGCGCGGACGCCGCAACCGGAAGGGACAGGGCTCGCCGCCGCAGCAGTCCGGCCAGCAGGCTGCGGTAGCCGAAGTTCCGGAAGGTCCGAAGGACGGCTACCTGGGGCTCATCGAGCGGCTCGGTAACGGCACGGGGTTCATCCGCCGCCAGCACGCCGGGTATACCCCGAGCGACGACGACATCTACGTGAGCCCGAAGATCGTTTCCCGCTACGACCTGCGGACGGGAGACGAGATCTGCGGCCAGGCCGGGCGCCCTCCACGCCCCGGCAAGAGCCCCCCGCTCCGGTATCTCCACACCGTGAACGGCCACCCCCCCGACCAACTCGGACCGCGCCGGCAGTTCGACCGCCTGAGCGCGATGCACCCCGACCGGCGTCTGCGGCTGGAGTGCGGGCTCGAGCGCCGCGGCCAGCCCGACTACACGAACCGGATCATCGACCTCATCTGTCCCATGGGGATGGGTCAGCGGTCGCTCATCGTCGCGCCCGCCAAGGCCGGCAAGACGATGGTTCTGCAGGCGATCGCCGAGGGCATCTCGAAGAACCACCCCGATTCCACGATCCTCATCCTCCTCGTCGACGAGCGTCCGGAGGAAGTGACGGAGATGGAGGCGACGGGGCTCGGCGAGGTCACCGCCTCGAGCTTCGACCACCGCGCCGAGCGTCACGTGCAGGTCGCCGAGATCACGCTCGAGCGCGCGCGGCGCCTCGCGGAGATGGGGCAGGACGTCGTCCTCATCCTCGACTCGATCACGCGGCTGGCGCGTGCGTACAACACGACGGAGGAGGGAAGCGGCCGCACGCTCACGGGCGGCATCGACGCGAACTCCCTCGAGAAGCCGAAGCGCTTCTTCGGCAGCGCGCGCTGCGTCCCGGAGAGCAAGGGCGGCGGATCGCTCACGATCGTCGCGACGGCGCTCGTCGACACCGGTTCCCGCATGGACCAGGTGATCTTCGAGGAGTTCAAGGGGACGGGGAACAGCGAACTCGTCCTCGACCGGGACCTGTCGGACCGCCGGATCTTTCCCGCGATCGATCTCAACTCCAGCGCGACGCGGCGGGAGGAACGCCTGATGAGCGACGACGAACTCCTCGTCGCGCAGGCGATGCGGCGCGAACTCAGCACCTATCCGCCCGTCGAGGCCATGCAGGAAGTCCTCGGCCTCATGCGGCAGACCGACTCGAACGAGGAACTCGTCTCGAAGCTGCGCCAGCGGATCTAGCAGCCCGCCGCAGCTAGCCTTCCGCTTCCGCCTCCGCGCGCTCGCGGGCGCGCTTCTTCTCTCTCCGGGCGAAGTTCAGCGCCTCGTACGCCACGGCGAGGATGAGACCGAGTTCACGCTGGTCGAGCTCCGCGCGCTGAAAGATGTTGCGGAAGCTCCGCATCTTCGGCGCCGGGTCGATGCCGTGGAAGAGGCCGACCTCCCCCATCGCCCGCTCCCAGATACCGAAGAACTCCTCCAGTTCGCCGTGCAGGGCCGGCGGGGTCCGGCGCCGCCGCTTGCCCTGCAGGTCGCGCGCCTCCCAGTCGGCCGGGCCCAGCGCGGCCTTCCGCAGTTCGTAGAAGATGATGACGGCCGCGTGGGCGAGGTTCATCGACGTGTGGTCCGGGTTCGTGGGGATGCACACGAGTCCGTGACAGAGGTCGAGCGCCTCGTTGGAGAGGCCTCGGTCCTCGCGGCCGAACACGACGGCGAGCCGCCCCTCGCGCCCTCCGGCGGGGCCGGTGAATTCCGTCGCCGCGCCCTCGGGACTCCACCACTCGTGGCGGGTGGAGCGGCGGCGGGCGGTCGCGCCGAGCACGTAGCTCGCATCGGCGAGGGCGGACGGGAGGTCGTCGAAGATGCGGATGCGCTCCACGACGTCCTCCGTGTCGTGCGCGATCCCGGTGATGCGCCAGGCATCGAACTCCGCGGGGTTCACGAGTCGCAGACGCGACAGCCCCATGTTCTTCATCGCGCGAACCACGAGCGCGACGTTGACGACATCCTGTGGCTCGTGGAGGACGATGGATGTCCGGTCGAGCCGGGCGCGCCCCCCGGTCACGCCCGGGTCAGACCGTCCGGGCGCGAGCCCTTCCACTTGCGCCCGCGGCGCGGACGAAGCGCGGGATAGCCGGTCTCGCCGCAGACCGGGCAGGTCTCGGTGTAGGCGCCGATCGCGTCGCCGCAGACCGCGCAGTGCACGCCGACCTCATTGGGCGCGAACGACAACGGCTCGCCGCACTTCTGGCAGGTCTGGTCGGACCGCCCCACGGGGTCGCCGCACTCCGGGCAGTCCATCCGGGTGTCGTCGCGCTGGTCGCCGATCGGATCCTCCTCTTCGCGCGCCCCGCCCGGAGCACCGCGGGCCGGGTGACGGTAGTTTCAGCGGAACACGGCCGTGCCGCGGCACACAAAGCTACGGTGGAGAGCGGTTTTGGGGCAGGACCGGATCGACAGGGTCGGCAACGCGGCCGGCGGCGCGGTCGGCGGCGGGTCCGAGGCGGAGGACCGGACGCACCTCGGGCCGGCAGTCTGGATCTGCGGCGGGCTGATGATCGCGATCGGCCTCACGACCTCGATCCTCCTCCTGCGCGACTTCCAGTCCGACAGCTACCTGTATCTCGCCTTCTACTCCATCCCGGCGAACACGGCGATCTCGGTCTTCCCCCACGAGCCCGTCCTCATCTACTTCGGGAAGGTGGCGGACCTGTGGCTCGCCGCCGCGTGGGCCACGCTGGGCACGGCCATCGCGGGGATCATGGATCACCTCGTCTTCGTCCCCCTCCTCAACCTCCAGAACATCCGGGCCTACAAGCGCAAGAGGTTCTACCGGACGGCGATCTCCTGGTTCATGAGGTGGCCCTTCGCCACGATCGTGGCGACCGGCTTCGCGCCCATCCCCTTTTTCCCCTTCAAGTTCCTGGCGTTCTCGGTCCGGTATCCCATGTGGAAGTGGGTCGCGGCGCTGGTGGTCGCCCGTTTTCCCCGCTATTACCTTCTCGCTCTACTCGGAGCCACGATTCCGATCCCGAACTGGGTGCTGATCGCATGCGTCGCCGTGGTCTTCGCGATGTACCTCGTGAAGGCCGTCCCCGCGGGGGTCAAGCGATGGAGGGGTTGAACGGATGCCGAACATCTCCGGAGCCATGGCCGCACGCATGCTCGCCCGGGGCATCCGGAACCGGATCCGGAACAAGCCGCTCTCCGTCTCGTTCGAGATCACGCACGCCTGCACGGCGAACTGCTGGCACTGCAACTGGGGCGGGCCGATCAAGGAGGAGCGCCTCGGGGCCGAGGACTACGCGGCGATCTGCCGCGAGCTTCGGCCCGTCGTGTCGCACGCTTCCGGGGGAGAGCCGCTCGCGCGCGGAGACGTGTACGACATCGTCGATGCGATGACGAACAAGGGCGGGCTGCCCTGGATGATCGTGGTCACGAACGCGTCGAACCTCACGCCGGAACGCTTCTTCCGCCTCAAGGACAGCGGGATGCACCAGTTGTCCACCTCGCTCGACTTCCCGGACGAAAGGCACGACGAGTTCCGCCGCATCCCCGGCCTGTTCGACCGCATGGCCCGCGTGGTGCCCGAGATCCGCCGCCAGAGCACGGACACGGACGACATCCTGCTCAACGTGTGCATCACCGCGTGGAACTACCGGGACATCGGAGACATGGTGCGCGTCGCGAAGGACTGGGGCGTGCCGATCAACTTCTCCGTCTACACGCACCTGCGGGTGCAGGATCGGGACGGGCTCATCGAGGGGGACGGGCTGGACGGACTGGCGGAGAGCCTGCAGGAGGTCATCGACCTCCGCAACGCCGGCTATCCGGTCTACACGACGCCTCGCGTGCTGTGGAAATTCCACCGGTTTCTGACGGAGGGAGGGATCCCCGGGTGCCAGGCGGGACGCCGCTTCCTCGTCATCAACCCCGACGGCCGGCTCACGCCGTGCGCGATGGTGATGGCGTACTTCGACCGTCAGGAGGACATGCTGGAGAAGTTCACGAAGCAGAACACGTGCCAGCAGTGCTACATCTCCACGCGGGCCAACACCGAGAAGAGCTTCAAGGAGTTCGTGCAGGACAACTCCGACGCTTTCTTCAAGCTGCTCGCCCCCTGGCGCGCCTGACCCGCCGGGAGATCCGCCGGGGGGCGCGCACCGGCCGCCTGCACCAGCAGCCCGCAGCTTTGACACGGGACGGGGTCGCGGGGTAACATCGCTGGCCCTTTGAGGGGACCGTTTCGGGGCGGTAGCTCAGCTGGCCAGAGCGCTGCGTTCACATCGCAGAAGTCGGGGGTTCAAGTCCCTCCCGCCCCATTGCAGCACACGATTGCAGCACACGATCACAGAAAACGGCAGCGCGCGGGCGTAGCTCAGTTGGTAGAGCGTCAGCTTCCCAAGCTGAAGGTCGCCGGTTCGAGACCGGTCGCCCGCTTTTTCCCGGCGCGGGCCGCCGGCGTCAGGCGCGGGCTGCCGGCGTCAGGCGCCGTCTCCCTCGGCCCGGGCGCCGGAGAAGGTTCCCGTCATCATGGCCGGCATTCCTTCCGGACCCGCCTCGAAGGTGCCGCTGACCTCGTCCTCCGCCATCGTCCCCTCGAAGACGAACTCGCCCGCCTGCCCCTGCTCTTCGATGCGCACCGTGAAGCTGAAGGCGTCTCCGTCGACCGAGATGTCGGACATTTCCTCGGTTCGGCTCTGTCCCGCCGCGGCGAGCGTGAAGCTTCCCGCGTAGGTGCCATCTTCCGCCATCTCGACCGTCCAGGTCATTGACATTGCGGGGGCTCCCGGCATGTCGGGCATATCCGCGGTGGCTTCCCACGTCCCGACGAGCCACGACTCCTGCGCCTGCACGGCCGCGTAGGAGGCGGCCATCGCCGCGGCCGCTACAATCCCCGCCAGTCCGACCCGGAACCGTCCGATCCTCGTCATCGCTTCTCTCCCTCACGCGACCGCCCGCAACGCCGCCGCCGATCTGAAACGTTTCTTCAATGCGAAGCTCGAAGGTGCCGGTCGCCGCGGCACCGGACAACCTATCCTCGGGCGGTGGTTTCTACGGGGAGCGCCCTCACGCGTCGGAGGGGGGCGCACTCGTGCGTCCGGTCCGGGAGGCAAGCGATGCAGGCGATGAGAGTTTCATGGTTCGCGGTGCTCTCGGTGGCGTTCGCCGCCTGTGGCACCGGCACCGAGGTCGCGCGCGGCCCGCAGGTGGTGACCGACAGGATCGGCGACACGGTCGTCGTTCGCACCCTGTCGGGGAGCGTGTGGGGCGGGGACGCGACGCTCGTTCCGGAGCTGTCGATCGGCGAGGTGGAGGGCCCCGACGAATATCTCTTCGGCCGCATCGGGTCCATCGCGGTGGACGACGACCGCAACGTCTACGTGTTCGACCAGCAGGCCCGGGAAGTCCGCGTATTCGGCCCGGAGGGCGGCTACATGCGGACGCTGGGCGGGCCCGGACAGGGCCCCGGCGAGTTGCAGCGGCCCGAGGCCATGGCCGTGCTTCCCGACCGGCGGATCGTCGTGCGCGATCCGGGCAATGCGCGCCTGCAGGTCTACGGCCCCGACGAGGAGTCTTTGGAGGAATGGCCCTATGTCCCCGCCTTCTATTCGAACCAGCCGCTGTGGACGGATGGTCGGGGGAGGATGTACGTGGCGGCCCGCGACCCTTCCGTAGCGACCGGGTTCGGCCGCGCCTTGCTGGCCGTCTTCGACCCCGATGGAGCGCCCCGCGACACGGTGGCGCCGCCGCACGGCGACTTCGAGGGCGAGACCGTCACGGGAGAAAGAGACGGTGCGAGGGCGACATACGGAGTCCCGTTCGCGCCGCGGGCGATCTGGGTGGTCCACCCCGGCGGACACTTCGTCAGCGGAATCTCGTCGGACTATGCCATCGACCTGGGGTTTTCGGATGGCGTCCTCCGAATCGAGCGCGCGCACGAGCCCGCCCGCGTCTTCCCGCGCGAAGCGGAGCATGCCCGCGCCCAGACCGAGCGCGGCATCGGAATGACCGTCCCGGGCTGGACGTGGGACGGACCCTCCATCCCGGACACGAAGCCGCCCTTCACCGGGCTCTACCCCGGACGGGACGGCCGGATATGGGTGCGGGTCGCCACCGAGGCGCAGGAGGTCGAGAACGAGGACCACGACCCGGAGAGCCCGTTCTCCACGCCCTTCGTGTGGCGCTCTCCGCTCCGCTTCGATGTATTCGAAGCCGACGGGACCTACCTGGGAGCCGTGAATCCGCCCGAGGACTTCTCCGCCAACCCCTTCCCCGTGTTCGATGGCGACGACGTGTGGGCCGTAAGCCGCGACGACCTCGGCATCCAGCGCGTCGTCCGCTACCGAATCACCCTCCCCCCCGACACCTGAACCGCCCGACCTTAATGGAATCGCGGCTCCGGGCGCATTACCTTGCCCTCGGCGCGGAGCCTCGATGCGCGGGTAACAGCGTCATCCGGAGGGGTGGCAGAGCGGCTAAATGCACCGGTCTTGAAAACCGGCGGGCGCAAGCCCACGTGGGTTCAAATCCCACCCCCTCCGTTTTGAAGAAGGGCGTAAGCCCACGTGGGTTCGAACCGAGCGACCGAAGGGAGCGAGCTCGGCGAGCGAAGCGAGCCAATCCCACCCCCACCCTCCGGATTGCTATCAACGCTAGCAGGCCGTTACTCTTGTCGCCATCAGGAGGCATGGAGCATGGCGAACATCACCATCCGTAACCTTGACGACGACATACGGGCCCGCCTGCGCGTGCGCGCGGCGGGTAAAGGCCGTTCCATGGAAGAAGAGGTGAGGCAGATCCTGCGCAAGGCCGTCGGACCTGCACCGAGATCCAGAGATCTCACGAGCATCATCCGTTCGCACTTCGGGCCATCGAACGGCGTGGACCTGGAGTTGCCACCGCGGGAGTCAGGGCGCGAGCCGCCTTCCTTCGAGTGAGCCCGCGGGCGATGACCACGCTGCTCGACACGAACGTCGTCTCCGAACTGATCCGGAAGTCGCCCGAGCCCGCCGTTGCGGCCTGGGCCTCGGGCCATTTCGTGGAGGACTTGTTCCTTTCCGCGGTGAGCGAGGCGGAGTTGCGCTACGGCGTGGCGCTCCTCCCGGTGGGCCGCCGTCGCGACACGCTGTTGTTCGAGGTCGAGACCATGCTTCGGGATGCCTTCGAGGACCGGGTGCTCCCCTTCGACAGCGATGCCGCTCGCGCGTACGGCCACATTGCGGCCAGGCGCCGCTCCTCCGGGCGTCCCGTTTCGCCCGCGGACTGTCAGATTGCGGCGATTGCGGCATCCCGCCGCATGGCGGTGGCGACGCGCAACGTTCGTGATTTCGAGGGCATGGGCATCGAGATCGTGGATCCCTGGGGCGGGACTTGAGCGCCACGACCGAAGCCTCCCCATGTCAGGCCTTCCGCGTCGCCGTATTATCTCCCCCCAACACGGGATGAGGGGCGGTATGAGGTCGATCCCACGATGCCATGACGGGATCTTTCCGTCCTGAGACCAGACGAGAGGCGGGAGGAGCATTCGCTTGATCCACACCGGTGCAACGAGGCGCGTCGTCATCACGGGTGTCGGGATGGTTACGCCCATCGGTCTCGATGTGGACTCGACCTGGGACGCGCTCCTCCGGGGCGTGAGCGGCGCGGGTCCGATCACGCTCTTCGACCCCTCGGGTCAGGCCGTCCGCTTCGCCTGTGAGGTGAAGGGTTTCGATCCCCTTGAGTACCTGGACAGGAAGGGGGCGCGCCGCGCGGACCGGTTTCTGCAGCTCGCCATTGCCGCGGGCTCCCAGGCCATGGAACAGGCGGGGTTCGGCGATGGGCTCGCCCACCTGCCCCCGGATCGGACGGGGGTCGTCGTCGGCGTCGCCGTCGGCGGGCTCCCGTTGCTGGAGGCGCAGCACAGGAAGCTCTTGTCGAAGGGACCGCGATTCGTCTCCCCCCTGCTCATCCCGATGTTCATCCCGGACATGACGGTCGGACTCCTGTCCATCGTGTACGGGGCGCGCGGCCCGAACTACGCGACCGTGTCCGCCTGCGCGTCGAGCGGCCACTCGCTCGGCCTCGCCTTCCGCTCGATCCGGCGGGGAGAGACGGATGTGATGATCGCCGGGGGCACGGAGTCCGCCATCACTCCGCTCGCGGTCGCCGGCTTCGCGTCGATGGGGTCGATGTCGACGCGCAACGACGACCCGGAGAAGGCCTGCCGCCCCTTCGATGCTCGGCGAGACGGTTTTGTGCTGGGGGAGGGCTCCGGGATGCTGATTCTCGAGGAACTCGAGCATGCGAGGGCGCGCGGCGCACGAATCCTGGGGGAGATCGTCGGTTTCGGGCAGAGCGCGGACGCGTATCACATGACGGCTCCAGCTCCGGATGGCGTCGGCGCCCGGCTGGCCATGCAGCAGGCGATCGAAGACGCCGGCCTCGCACCCGGCGACATCGGCTACATCAACGCGAACGGGACCGCGACGCCGGTCGGGGACGCCGCCGAGACGAAGGCGATCAAGGAAGTGCTGGGCGAACACGCGCGATCCACGGTGGTGGGCGCGACGAAGTCGATGACGGGTCACCCGCTGGGGGCTGCCGGGGCCATCGAGGCCGTGATCTCCATGATGGTCTGCAGGCACGGCGTCATCCCGCCCACGATCAACTTCGAGGAGGCGGACCCCGAGTGCGATCTCGAATACGCCCACGGCGGCCCCATCGAGCGCCCTGTCCCGGTCGCCCTCTCCAACTCGTTCGCCTTCGGCGGGCACAACGCCTGCCTCGCAATCCGCCGCTGGAACGGCGAGTAGCGCCAACCCGCGGCACCGTTCGCGCCACGCATGTCCGACGAGCTTGGTCGATTATTTGCCAGATATATGGCATCAATCGTATGGTTCTACCATATCACAGGTCCGCAGCCCGGTTGAGAGTCCGATGAAAACCACGCTTAACTTGAACGATGAGATTCTCAGGAGAGCGAAAATGAGAGCGGCACACGAGGGCATCTCGCTAACCCGATTCGTCGAGGACGCGTTGCGCACGAAACTGATGGACGACCGCCGGAAGGATCCGGCCTTCAAACTTGAACTCAAGACGGTGCAGGGGGACGCACCGCCCAAGGTCGACATCTCCGATCGAGAGGCGCTCTACGATGTCCTGGATCGCTCGTGATCGCCGTCGACACCAACGTTCTGATCTATGCGCATCGGGCCGAGATCGAATTTCACACGGTCGCTGCCCGGGAGTTGATTACGCTCGCCGAGGGCGCGGCTCACTGGGGCCTGCCCATCTTCTGCGCGGTGGAATTTCTGCGGGTCGTCACCCACAGGCGGGTCTTCAGCCCACCGTCGACGTTGGAGCAGGCCGTGGATTTCCTCGAAGGCGTCGTCGCTTCGCCGAGCTGCCGCGTCGTCCTGCCCGGCGCCGGCTTCCTCGATCTGCTGGCCGCCACTTCCCGCGGGGCCGCCGCTCGGGGGAATCTGCTGTTCGACGCGCAAACCGCCGCGCTGTGCCGGGAGCATGGGATCTCCGCAATTCTCACCAACGACCGCGACTTCGAGCGTTTCGACGGCCTCGAAGCGCGCTATCTCGAGAGAGCGGGGTCCTGAGGCCCCGTTCCCGCGATTGCAGCGGGTGGTTACTCGGTGCCGAAGAGGCGGGCGTGGAGTTGGACGTTGTGGTCCGCGATGAGCTTTGGAACCTCGATCGCGTTCGCCACGAGCCAGGCGAAGGTGCCGACGCCCCACACGATGCCGATGGCGTAGAAGGTCCACGCGCGGCGCACGAAGTCGTCGAACCCGCCCGACACATCGGCCATTTCGGCTGACGCGAAGCCCACGAAGAGCCAGAGCATGGCGCCGGCCATGACGACGGAGAACAGAAGTTGGGCCAGCGCCTGTCCGCGTCGTCCGAGATAGAAGTTGTGGGCGCCCACGACGCCGAACACCACGAGGAGAATGTACGCCACGAGCGGCGTCTGCTTCTTCGCTTCGTATTCGACCATCCGACGATCCATCTTCCGGCCTCCGTTTTCGGCAGGGGATACCGCCAATGTCGCAGCGTGGCCCGGGCCCGGCGACACCGGAGCGCCGCTCGGGCGGCAACGCCTTGCGGGTCGTGCGGCCCGCGGGCGACAATGCGCCTCGCGCCGGCAGCGCGGCTTTGCCACGGGTCGCCGGGCTTGGCCAGCACAAGTCCCGCGCGGACCACACTTCCGAAACACGCGAAGAGGCTTCGATATGCGCCACCCGACATCGTCCGCCAGCGTCGCCATCCTCGGCGCGGGGAATATCGGGCGCGCCATCGCCGAGGGACTCGTGGCCGCGGGTTCGCACGCTCCGGCGGAGGTCCACGTCACGCGCCGCCACACGGAGAGGGTAGCGGATCTCGCGGGACGGGGGTTCCCGGTGTCGTCCGACAATCCGGGCGCCGTGACCGCCTGCGACACGGTGATCGTCGCGGTCCAGCCACAGGCCCTCGATGCGGTGCTGATGGAGATCGCCCCGCACGTGGAGGCCGGGCGCCACCTCCTGGTGTCCGTCGTCTCGGGGGCGTCGATCGCGGCGATTCGTCGGCACATGGGCCCCGACGTGGCGATCGTTCGCGCCATGCCCAACACGGCGGTCGCGCTGCGCGAGTCGATGACGTGTCTCGCGGCGGAACCCGCCCACGCCGGGGCCCTCGACCGCGTGGCGGCGCTGTTCCGGGCCGTCGGAGCCACGCTCGTCGTGGAGGAGGAGCACATGGTGCCCGCCACGGCCCTCTGCGCCTGCGGCGTGGCGTTCTTCCTGCGGGCGGTGCGCGCCGCCTGCCAGGGCGGCATCGAGATCGGCTTCCACCCCGACGAAGCGCTCCGGATGGCGGCCCAGACCGCGCTCGGCGCCGCGGCCCTCGTCCGGGATCAGGGCCGTCACCCCGAGCGCGAGATCGACAGCGTGACGACGCCGCGCGGCTGCACGATCGCCGGCCTCAACGAAATGGAGCACCGCGGCTTCTCCTCCGCCTTCATCAAGGGGATCACGACCTCCGCCGTGAAGGCCGAGTCGCTCTATGCCGATGACTGATGACTGATCGGGGCCCGCCGTGACCGCGCAGACGCTCTACATCGTCGCCGTCCTGTGCCTCGTCATCGCGGGGACGGAATGGCTCGTGCGCCGGAGCTTCCTGCGGCACGGCGGCACCGCGCTGATGGTCATCATCTTCACCGCGATCATCGCGAACTTCGGCCTGCTTCCGACCTCCTCGACCGATACGAACCCGGTACCGGCGTACGACGCGATTTTCCGTACCGTTGCCCCACTCGCGATCGTGTGGCTCCTCCTGAAGGTCAACCTGCGCGACATCCTCCGCGCCGGATTGCCGATCATCACGCTCTTCCTCATCGGGTCGCTGGGGACCGTGGCCGGGGTGATCGCGGGCATGGCCCTCGTGGACGGGCCGGAGCGGATCGGTCCCCTGTTCGGGCCGCTGGGGGGGATGTTCACGGGCACCTACACGGGCGGCAGCGTGAACTTCAACGCGGTCGCGCTCAGATACGACGTCATGCGCGAGGGCGTGTTGTTCGGCGGCGCGTCGGCCGTGGACTCGATCATGACGACCGTGTGGATGGCCGCGACGATCGCGATTCCGCGCTGGCTGCGGCCGCACTGGCCGAAGTCCGTCCGGAGTTGGGTCGGGCCGGCGGACGCGGCGCCGGGTTCCGCCGACCGGGCCCCGGACCTCGGAGTCGACGAGGACACCGAGCGCGTGCACCCGGTCGATCTCGCCCTCGTCCTCGCGATCGGTTTCGGGACGCTGTGGGCCTCGCAGCGGCTGGAGGCCTGGACCGCGGCCATGGGCTTCCCGATCCCCGACATCCTGATCCTCACGGTGATCGCTCTCATCCTCGCCCAGTTCCGGGCCATCGCGGATCTCGCCGGCAGCCGCACGCTGGGCCTGTTCTCCGTCTACCTCTTCCTGTGCGTGATCGGCGCCCACTGCGACGTGCGGGCGCTCGCCGACATCGGCCCGCTCGGCCTGGCCCTCCTCGTCTTCACCCTCACGATCGTCGTCGTGCACGGGTTCATCACCTTCGGCGCGGCCCGACTCCTCCGGCTGGACGTGGACATCGCGGCCGTGGCGTCGCAGGCCAACGTGGGCGGCGGCACCTCCGCGCTCGCGCTGGCGCGCAGCCTCGGGCGCGGCGATCTCGTGCTCCCGGCCGTCCTGATCGGGTCGCTGGGCAACGCCGCCGGCACCTTCCTCGGACTGACGGTCGCGCGCGTGCTCCCTGCGCTGCTCGGATGAAGCCGTTGCCCTGATGATACGGAACCAGGAACGGAGGGCCCTCCCCATGCAGTTCCGAACGCTGACCGCCATCGCCGCCGCCCTCGTCTCGGCCCTCGCCTCGACCGTTTCCGGCGCGGCGGCTCAGAGCTACGACCTCGTCCTTGCGGGCGGGCGCGTGATGGACCCCGAGTCCGGTCTCGACGCGGTGCGCCACGTCGGGATCCGCGACGGGACGATCGCCGCGATTTCAGAGTCTCCGCTGGAGGGTGAGACCGTGGTCGACGTGTCCGGTCTCGTCGTCGCGCCGGGGTTCATCGACCTCCACGCCCACGGCCAGGACCTCTTCTCGAGCCAGTTGCAGGCGCAGGACGGGGTCACGACCGCGCTCGAACTGGAGGGCGGCACCGGCGACGTGGAGGAGTGGTACGCGAGCCGGGAAGGGCAGGCCGCCATCCACTACGGCGCCACCGCCTCGCACGGGGCGGCCCGCCGACTCGCCCTCGGCGGGCAGAGGCAAGCGGTCCGGCTCGCCGCCGACCTCGAGCAGGTGGCGGTCATGGAGAGCCGGCTGCGCGATGAACTCGGACGCGGCGCGCTCGGCCTCGGCTTCGGCATCGAGTACACGCCCGGGGCCCGGCGCGAGGAGATCCACCGCCTGTTCCAGCTCGCGGCGGAAGAGGGCGTGACGAGCTTCGTCCACGTCCGCTACGCCGGACTCGTCGAACCCGGAAGCTCGATCGAGGCCGTGCACGAGATGATCGCGAACGCGGCGTCGACGGGGGGCGGGGTCCACATCGTCCACATCGGATCGAGCGGCCTCGGACAGGTGCCGACGCTCCTCACCATGATCGAGGGGGCGCAGGCGAGCGGGCTGGACGTGACGACCGAGGTCTATCCCTACACGGCGGCCTCCACCGACATCCGGGCCGCGATCTTCGATCCGGGCTGGCGGGAGCGGCTCGGGGGCGACTTCAGCGACATCGAGTGGGACGCGACGGGCGAACGTCTGACGGAGGAGACGTTCAACGAGCGGCGAGAGGCCGGCGGCCGGATCATCGCCCACATCATTCCCGAGGAGATGTTCGAACTGGCGCTCGCCCACCCGCTCGTGATGGTGGCGAGCGATGGGGTTCCGTTCGTCAACGGCCAGGGACATCCGCGCGGGGCGGGGACCTTCGCCCGCGTGCTCGGCCGCTACGTGCGCGAGGAGGGTCTCCTCACCCTCATGGACGCGCTCCGGAAGATGACGCTGATGCCGGCGCAGCGGCTGGACGCCTATGTGCCGCAGATGGCGAACAAGGGCCGGATCCGGGTCGGGGCGGACGCCGACATCACCGTCTTCGACCCCGCCACCGTCATCGACAACGCGACCTTCCAGTCGCCCACGGAGCCGTCGTCCGGGATCGAGCACGTGCTCGTCGCGGGCACCTTCGTGGTCCGCGACGCGGAACTCATCGAGACCGCCCTCCCCGGCCAGGCCATCCGCCGCGACTGAGTCCGGCGGTCACGGCGTGGCGCCGGCCTCGGTGCCGGCCTCGGCGCCGACGCGTGCCAGCCGGCCCGAGATCTCCCGCAGCCGCAGCCACTGCTGGTAGTAGAAGGGGAGGGCCATCAGCGATTCCACGAACTGGAAGACGTACATGACGATGGCGAACACGGCGCCGTACTCGACGGTGCGCTCCGCCGAGATGCCGACCGCGAACACCAGCAGGCCCATCATGAGCACCCAGTTGATGCCGAAGGTGCCGGCCTCGAGGTCGGAGAGCCGGATATTCCACCGCGTCATGGCGCGCAGGTGCTCGCCGAGGCGGACGGGATCGCCGCTGTCGACGGCGTCGACCTGCCGCTCGTGCTCATCGTTGAGCCCCTCGTTGTAGCGCGTCGTCAACTTTCCCGTGAGCGCGTACAGGATGCCCGTGGCGACGGCGACGGCGAGGCAGCCCAGAAACACGGGAACGTTCAACGTCGAGAGGATCACGACGGTGCCGGCGAGCCCGATGGCGCTCGTGAT
This sequence comes from Candidatus Palauibacter scopulicola, assembly GCF_947581915.1. Classification (NCBI taxonomy): domain Bacteria; kingdom Pseudomonadati; phylum Gemmatimonadota; class Gemmatimonadia; order Candidatus Palauibacterales; family Candidatus Palauibacteraceae; genus Candidatus Palauibacter; species Candidatus Palauibacter scopulicola. The sequence goes on along the minus strand of NZ_CANPWG010000067.1, from coordinate 60,460 downwards.
GAGCTGGGGGAGGGAGTGCTCGAAGAACTCGACGATCTCCCGGAGCATCCCGAGCCGCGCCGTCCGGGTCGACGTGCTGCGCTCGGCGGTGGAGGCGACCATCTCCTCGCCCAGCCGGACGTAGATGCCGGCATAGGCGCGGCTGTCGACGACCCGGCGGCCGATCGCGATGAAGATCGTCCCGATCCCGAGTCCGGCGAGTTCGTACAGACCCCGCGTTGAGCCCGCGAGAACGCCGTCGATGGCGCGGCCGATGACGAGCGGGAAGAGCAGCCAGCCGGCGGACTCCAGCACGACCAGCGAGAGCGTGAGCGTGAGACGCCCGGCGAAACGCTTCAGCAGTACGTCCATGCGACCTCTGCCTGGGCTGGGGATTCTGTCGGCGGCGCTGCGGAACCGCTTATTCTTCGCGCCCAATATGAAACGGGGTCGGCCCCGGTGCCGACACGCCAACCTCGGAGGTCCGCTCCCATGTGCTCGATCGACTTGAGAATCCCTCTCCCCGACCTCTCGCGACGCGCGCGCGGCTTCCTCGTGGCGCTGATCCTTGCGGCGCCGGCGGCGGAGGCGCGCGCGACAGCCCCGATCCAGGAGCCGGCCGGCGATGCGGAGGCCGAGACCGCGCTCTACCAGTCGATGCGGTGGCGCAACGTGGGGCCGTTCCGCGGCGGGCGGGCCGTCGCCGCGGCGGGGGTCCCCGGCGACCGTCTCACGTACTACATGGGGACGGCGGGCGGCGGCGTATGGAAGACGTCCGATGCCGGCATCAGCTGGCATCCGGTGACGGACGGCTTCGTGGGCACCTCGTCCGTGGGCGCGGTGGCCGTCTCCGAATCCGACCCGAACGTCGTGTACGTCGGGATGGGCGAGCACTCGATCCGCGGCGTCACGACCTCGCACGGCGACGGCGTCTACCGCTCGACGGATGCGGGCCGCACATGGAGGCACATGGGCCTCGCCCCCACCCGCGTCATCTCCCGCATCCGCGTGCATCCCCGGGATCCGGATCTCGTCTACGTCGCCGCCCAGGGGTCGCCCTTCGCGCCGTCGCCGGATCGGGGGATCTATCGCTCGGCGGATGGCGGCGAGAACTGGGAACTCGTCCTCCACGTGGACGAGAACACGGGCGCCTCGGACCTCGCGATGGACCGCACGAACCCGCGCATCCTCTACGCCTCCATGTGGGACCACGACCGCGAGCCGTGGTACATCCGGAGCGGCGGGCCCGGCTCGGGCTTCTGGAAGTCGACGGACGGCGGAGACACGTGGGAGGAGATCAACGCGGGCCTGCCCGATCTCATGGGGAAGACGGCGATCGACGTGTCTCCGGCCGACCCCGACCGGGTGTGGGCGCTGATCGAGGCGGACGAGGACGTGGACGGCGTCTACCGCTCGGACGACGGCGGGAACACCTGGTCGCTGACGAGCTCGGAGCGCCAGCTGCGCGGGCGAGCCTGGTACTACATCGAGCTGTACGCGGACCCGCTGGACCGCGAGACCGTCTACGTGATGAACTCGCCCTTCCTCAAGTCGATCGATGGCGGGCGGAGCTGGGAGACGATCCAGACGCCGCACGTCGATCACCACGACCTGTGGATCAACCCGTTCGATAGCGAGGTCATGCTCTCCGCCAACGACGGGGGAGGGACGGTCACCTTCAACGGCGGCGAGACCTGGTCCACGCAGGAGAACCAGCCCACGGCGCAGATCTACCGGCTCGCGGTGGACAACCGGTTCCCGTACCGCATGTACGGGGGACAGCAGGACAACACGAGCGTGGGCATGCTGGGCTGGGCGACGCACGCCGGCGGGCTGGGCTGGAAGGACTGGATCGACGCGGGGGGCGGGGAATCGGCCTGGGTCGCCTTCGATCCCGACGACCCGCGCTACCTGTACGCGACGTCGATCCAGGGGATCATCACGGAGCTGGACACGGAACTCGGCTCCGCGCGCAGCGTGCAGGCGTACCCGCAGTTCCAGCTCGGGATGGATGCCGAGGACATGCGCTACCGCTGGAACTGGAACGGTCCGGTCGTCGTGTCGCCGCACGACCCGAGCGTGATCTACCACGGGGCGCAGCACCTGTTGCGGTCGAGCGACCGCGGGGTGACGTGGGAGGAGATCTCGCCCGACCTCACGCGGAACGAGCCGGAGAAGCACGTGGCGGCGGGCGGGCCGTTCACGAACGAGGCCGCGGGAGGCGAGGTCTACAACACGATCATGGCGATGGCGGAGTCGCCGCTGGAGGCGGGGACGATCTGGGTGGGAGCGGACGACGGCCTCGTCCACGTGACGCGCGACAACGGAGAGACGTGGATGGACGTCACGCCGGACGGGATGCCGGAGGGGATGGTGAATTCCCTCGACCCGTCGCCGCACGAGCCGGGTGGCGCCTACATCACGCTCGCCCGCTACAAGTTCGACGACTTCGCGCCCTACATCTACACGACCGCGGATTACGGCGAGAGCTGGGAGCGCATCGACGCCGGGATCGGGGCGGACCGCTCCGACGCCTGGGCCCGGGTCGTGCGCGAGGATCCCGCGCGCCGCGGGCTGCTCTACGCCGGGACCGAACTCGGGATGTACGTGAGCTTCGATGACGGGGCCTCGTGGCGGAGCCTGGACCTGAACATGCCCCTCACGCAGATCACCGACCTGCAGGTGCAGGCGGGGGATCTCGCCGTGGCGACGCAGGGGCGCGGCTTCTGGGTGCTCGACGACCTCGCTCCGCTGCGGCAGCACGCCGAGGCCGAGGCGGCGGATGGGCACTACCTCTACACGCCCTCCACGGCGTACCGCGTGAGCGCGGGGCTCGGGGGCCCCGTGGGCCCGACGACATCGGGACAGAACAAGACGCCGGGCGTGGCGATCGACTACGTCGTGGACGCCCCGCCGCGGGAGCCGGGAGCCGGGGAAGCGCCGGACTCGCCGGGCTCTTCGCTCGTGCTGGAGATCCTCGACGCGGGGGGCGCGGTGATCCGCACGTTCACCACCGATACGGCAACGACGGCCTTGGGCGTCCGGCACTCGCGCGCGCCCGCCGCGCCGGGGCACAATCGGGTGTACTGGGACCTGCGCGTGGAGAGTGGGCCGCGGGTTGCGGAGTCGTACGCCTTCTTCGGAGACGCGCCCGGTTACCGCGTCATGCCGGGGGCGTACAGCGCCCGCCTGACGGTGGGCGACGCGCCGGCACAGACCCGGCCCTTCGAGGTGCGCGGGGATCCGCGGATCGCGATTTCCGAGACGGATTTCGCCGCGAACGGGCGCTTCCTGGAGTCGGTGTTCGGGGCGATCGTGGACCTCCACACCGGTCTGAACGACATCCGGGACGTGCGCGCGCAGGTGAACGCGGTAGTCGGGCAGGCGTCCGAGGCCGGCCTCTCCGGGGCGGAGGCGCTCGGAGCGGCGGGCGCCGCGCTCGCCGATTCGATCACCGTGCTGGAAGACCGTCTGTTCCAGAAGCGGCGGGCGGCGCAGCAGGACATGGTCGCCTACGAAGGGCTGCTGAACATGCAGTTGGCGGCGCTCATGGGTGAGGTGGATGGCTCCGACCTGCCTCCCCGCGCCGGCGTGCTGGAGCGCTGGGGCGACCTGGAGGCCGAGTGGGTGGTGGAGGAGGCCGCCCTCTCGCGGGTGCTCGGAGAGATGCTCGACGCGTTCAACCAGCTCGCGCGGGACTCGGGCGTCCCGGCGATCATCGCACGGAGCCGGCCGCGCGCCGTCTCGTAGGCCGCGCGCGGTTTCCTGGCGCATGACCGGCCGGCTGGCGATCGACGGCGGCACCCCGGTCCGCACGGCGCCGTGGCCCGCGTGGCCGCGCTCCGGGGCGGCGGAGCGGCGCGCCCTGACGGAGGTGCTCGAGTCCGGCCGCTGGGGGCTGGGCGGCGGGGCCGTCCCGGAGCTCGAGGCCCGCTTCGCCGCGCTGCACGGCGCCCGGTACGCCGTGGCCTGCTGCAACGGCACAATGGCGCTTCAGGCCGCGCTCGTCGCCGCCGGCGTGCAGCCCGGCGACGAAGTCGTCACGAGCCCGTACAGCTTCGTGGCGACGGCCCACGCGATCCGGTCGCTGGGCGCGGTTCCCGCCTTCGCCGACGTGGCGGCCGGCACGCACAACCTGGATCCGGCGCGGATCGAGGATGCGATCACGGAGCGCACGACGGCCATCCTGCCCGTTCATATCGGCGGACGCCCGGTGGACATGGATCGCGTGAACGAGATCGCCGCCCGCCGGGGCCTCCGGGTCATCGAGGATGCCGCGCAGGCGTGGCTCGCCAGCTGGCGCGGCCGCGCGGTCGGCACCCTGGGCGACGCGGGCGCGTTCAGCTTCCAGTCGAGCAAGAACCTCACGGCCGGCGAGGGCGGAATGGTCCTCACCAGCGACGAGGCGCTCTATCGGCGGGCGTGGTCGTGGCACGACTGCGGCCGCGATCCGGAGGGAAGCCGGCACGAGCACGCCGACGTGGGACTCAACCTCCGCATGACCGAGTTCCAGGCGGCGTTGCTCCTCGCCGGACTGGAACGCCTCCCCGCCGAGCAGGCCATCCGCCGGCAGGCCATGGACGCGCTCGCGAAGGGTCTCGCCGACATCGACGGCCTGCGCACGCCGGACCCGGACCCGCGCATCACCGCGCACGGCTGCCACGTCTTCATGGTCCGGATCGACGAATCCCGGCTCGGGGCAGGCTCGAGCGACGGCCGGGACAAGAGCTGGATGATCGAGGCGTTGCGGGCTGAGGGAATCCCGGCACACCACGGCTACGGCAAGCCGCTCCAGCCCGGGCTGCCCGTGTGCGAGGTGCTGTGCCGCACGACGGTCTGGATCAAGCACGAGGTGCTGCTGGCGGGGGCTGCCCAGATGCAGGATGTCGTGGACGCGTTCGCGAAAGTTCTGACACCCCGCTTCTGAAACCACACCGAGGAAGGCGATGAAGAGCTACCAGTTCCGCGAGTACGGTGGCCCACTCGAACGAGCGGAGCGGCCGACCCCCGACCCGACGGGCACCGAGGTGCTCGTCCGCGTCCACGCCTGTGGCCTCTGCCACAGCGACCTGCACCTGTGGCAGGGCTACTTCGAGATGGGCGGCGGCCGAAAGCTGGACGTCCGGGCCGTACGCGAACTCCCCTTCACGCTCGGCCACGAGATCGTCGGCGAAGTCGCTGCGGCCGGGCCGGATGCCGATGGCGTCTCCATCGGCGACCGCCGCGTCGTCTTCCCGTGGATCGGGTGCACCGCGTGTGAGTTCTGCGACGCCGACCGGGAGCATCTGTGCCACCGCCCGCGCGCCCTCGGCACGCACCTCGACGGCGGCTTCGCGGATCACGTCGTCGTCCCGCACCCGCGCTATCTCTTCGACTTCGGAGACGTCGCGCCCGAACTGGCCGGTACGTACGCCTGCTCCGGCCTCACCGCCTACAGCGCGCTCCGCAAGGCGGAACGTCGGCTCGAGGACCAGCTCGTCATCATCGGGGCCGGCGGCGTCGGGTTCGCCGGCATCCAGCTCGCGAAGGCGCTCTTCGACGTCGAACTCATCGTGGTCGAGGTCGACGACGCGAAGCTCGATGTGGCGCGGCGCGCGGGGGCCGCGCATGTGGTGGACGCCCGCGAGGACGACGCGCCCCGGCAGTTGAAGAAGCTCACGAACGGCGGCTGCGCCGCGGTCGTCGACTTCGCCGGTTCCTCGGCGTCCGCCGCGCTCGGTTTCCGGACGGTCGCCAAGAGCGGAAGCCTCGTGGTGGTCGGTCTGCTCGGGGGCTCGCTCTCCGTCCCTATCCCCCTGCTCGTCCTCAAGGATCTCGCCGTCCAGGGGTCCGATCTCGGGAGCCTCGCCGAGATGGCGGAGTTGATGGAACTCGTCCGCGCCGGCCGCGTCGACCCGATTCCCTACGCGACGCGGCCCATGGCTGAAGCCGAGGCGAGTCTGCGCGACTTGGAGGCGGGCCGGGTGGTCGGGAGGGTCGTCCTTACCGTCTAGCAGCCCGCGGCAAACTCCGCGTGAGCGTCGAGAACGGAGGGACCTGTCCCGAGATCAGCAGTCGACGATCTCGATCTTGTCGGGCCGGTTGGGCACGGCGCACAGGAACTCGAAGGGCTCATCCCCCAGGGCGTCGTAGGAGTGCGGCGTTCCCGCGGGAATGTAGACGACGTCTCCGGCCTTCACGTCGTGCGTCTCGTCCCCGATCGACACCCGGGCCCGTCCCCGGAGGACATACTGCTCGTGTTCGACCGCGTTCGTGTGCCGCGGCATCCCCCCGCCCGGCTGCATCACGAAGCGCCGCAGCGCGAAGTTCGGCCCCTGGTCCGGCCCGATGAGAACCTGCGTTTCGGTCCCCGACCCGGCGGCGACCGGCGTCAGCCCGAACTCCGACACATGTCGAACGCTCACTCGATCATCCTCCTGGATTCGTCGTCCCGTGCGGTCGTTGCGTGTGCCCGAAAACTTGCCCGCCGCGGGGCCCGGTCGCCAGATTCGACGGCCTCGCGGGCGTAGCTCAGTTGGCAGAGCGTCAGCCTTCCAAGCTGAAGGTCGCCGGTTCGACCCCGGTCGCCCGCTTTTCGCATTACGAAATCTGCGACGCTTTTTCTCCTCCGTGTTCCCGATCGGGAAATTCTGCTTCACGCCGGTTCCGAATGCCCGCAAATATTCCCGATCGGGAAAAATAAGGTTGACAAGCGGCTTGAAGACGCCCGATATTCCCGATCGGGAATATCATGAGAAAACGAACCGTCACGCCTTCAGATATCGGCGAAATCGTCCGCAACGCGCGCAAGAGCGCGGGGCTGCGCCAGCATGAGCTTGCGGGTGTCGCGGGAGTGGGTCTGCGCTTCATCGTAGATCTTGAAGCGGGAAAACCGACCGCGCAGATCGGAAAGGTCCTTCAGGTGCTGGCGGCGCTCGGCTGTTCCGTCGAGATCGTTCCCCCACCCGAAGCTGACGCGACCGCACCCGCCAGCGTTCGCGATACATGAACCGCGTCCTCGACATCTGGTGGGATGGGCGGCTCGTCGGCCGTTTGAGGCAGCCCCGGCCCGCCGCCCTGGAGTTCGCGTACGCGGAGGACTGGCTGCGGGACGACCGGGCCCCGGCGCTGTCCGCATCGCTCCCCAGGCGTGCGGAACCGTACCCCCGCCGCGAATGCCGCCCCTTCTTTGCCGGCCTCCTGCCTGAGGAGATCCAGCGGGACCGGGTGGCACGGTCGCTGGGCGTCTCTCCCCTGAACGACTTCGCCCTTCTCGATCGGCTCGGCGGCGACGTGGCGGGAGCCCTCCAGCTCCTGTCGCCCGGAGAATCGCCGACCGATCTCGAATCGGACTATTCGCCTCAACCGCTTGACGACGCGGCACTGATCGAGGTGCTCGACAAGCTGCCGTGGCGTCCCCTGCTCGCCGGCGAGGCAGGCCTTCGCCTGTCGCTCGCCGGCGCTCAGTCGAAACTGCCCGTCGTCACGGTCGACGGTCGGATCGCTCTTCCGGCGCCGGGGCAGCCCACGACCCACATCCTGAAACCGGCGATCCCCGACTTCCCCCACACGACGGAGAACGAAGCCTTCGCGATGCGGCTCGCGCGGTCAGTGGGCCTGGACGTCGCATCCGTGGAGCCGCGAAGAGTCGGGGACCGAACGTTCCTGCTGGTCGCGCGGTATGATCGATCCACGGGTCCGGACGGTCGGGTCCGCCGTGTCCATCAGGAGGATTTCTGCCAGGCGCTCGGGATACCGCCCGAAGTCAAATACGCAGGTGAGGGCGGTCCGGGTCTGAAGGATGGCTTCGAACTCCTGCGGCGGGTTGCCCTCCGCCCCGCCGTCGACGTTCTCAAGCTCCTCGACGCCACGATCTTCAACCTGATCGTCGGCAACGCCGACGCGCACGGGAAGAACTTCTCACTCCTGTACGACACCGCCCGACCTCGCCTTGCGCCGCTCTACGACCTCGTCATGACGGCCGCCTACCCGGAGTTGGCAACGGCGCTCGCCATGCCCCTCGGGGGGTGCGGCAGGCTTGCCGACATGGACGCTCGCCACTGGGTGGCCTTTGCCGAAGAAACGACGGTCGGACTCCCGCTCATCCGGAGGAGGGTCGCCGAACTCGGGGAGTCAGTGATCCGGAAGGCACGGGACGTGGCGGAGGAGCTATCGATTCCGGGGCTGGATTCGGAGGCGCTCTCGCGATTCCGCCGCACGGTCACCGCCCGCGCCGAGCGATGCATGGCGTCGACCGCCGCCGGAGCCGACCGGCTCAGCGGGAAATCCACGGGTTCGTAAGGACGACTTCGCGCTCCGGGTGGCGCGTGCTACCGTCTTGCGGGTTGCTGCCGTTGGCTTGAGCTTCGAGCGCGTGCGTTCGGCATCTCCGTTCCCCAACGATGGATGTGACCGATGGCGTCAGAACCCCGCGACTTCAACCACGCGATCCAGTACGAGCCCGACGAGACTCCGCCGTACCGGATCGCCATCGGTCTCGCGCTCCAGTACGTCGTGCTCACCATCGCGGCCATCGTCATCACGGTGGCGATCGTGGTGCGGGCGGCCGGCGGCTCCGAGGACTACCTGTCGTGGGGGAGCTTCGCGGTCCTGATCGTGAGCGGCCTGACCACGGCCGTGCAGGCCGCGCGCATCGGGCGCATCGGGGCGGGGTACGTCCTCCTCATGGGGACATCGGGCGCGTTCATCGCGGCCTCCGTGACGGCGCTCGTCCAAGGCGGTCCCGCCCTCCTCGCGTCGCTGGTCATCGCTTCATCCCTCTTCCAGTTCGGGCTCTCGCGGCACCTCGCGCTCCTCAGGCGGATCATCACGCCCGTGGTGGCGGGGACCGTGATCATGCTGATCGCCGTCACGATCATGCCCCTCCTGTTCGACCTCCTGCGCCAGGTCCCCGAGGGCGCCTGGTCGCTGGCGGCGCCGGTGACGGCGGGCGCGACCGTCGTCGCGACGCTGCTCATCGTGCTCCGGGCCAGCGGTGTCATGCGGCTGTGGGGTCCGGTGATCGGCATCCTCGTCGGGTGCGTGGCGGCGGTCTCGTTCGGCATCTACGACTTCGAGCGCGTGGCGGCCGCGGATTGGGTCGGTCTCCCCGCGGCCGGCTGGCCGGGCTTCGGCTTCAGCTTCGGCCCCGCCTTCTGGGCGCTGCTGCCGACGTTCGTGTTCGTGACGCTGATCGGCGCGATCGAGACGGTGGGCGACGCGGTGGCCATTCAGCGCGTCTCCTGGCGGCGCAGCCGAGCCACCGACTTCGGAGCGGTGCAGGGCGCGGTCGCCGCCGATGGGCTCGGCAACCTGCTCTCGGGGCTGCTGAGCACCGTCCCCAACACGACCTATTCGTCGAGCATCTCGCTGGCCGAGATCACCGGCGTGGCCGCGCGCCGCGTGGGCGTGTGCATCGGCCTGACCTTCGTCGTGCTGGCGTTCCTGCCCAAGATCGCGGCGGTCGTGCTCGCCATCCCGGACCCCGTGCTGGCCGCCTACGGGTTCGTGCTGATCTCGATCCTGTTCGTCATCGGAGCGCGCGTCGTCATCCAGGACGGCATCGACTATCGCAAGGCGGCGATCGTCGGCGTGTCGTTCTGGGCCGGCGTCGCCTTCCAGGAGGGTGCGCTCTTCAACGAGTACCTGAGCCCCGGGCTGGCGCCGCTGCTCGAGAACGGGATGACGGCGGGCGGCCTGGTCGCGATCCTCCTCACGGCGCTGCTCGAGCTCACGGGCTCGCGGCCCCTGCGCGTCGAGACGACGCTGAACGTGGAGGCGCTCCCCACCATCCGGAACTTCCTCGACAAGTTCTCGATCCGGCGCAAGTGGCCGATGGAGATGAGCGACCGGCTGCTGCAGGCGGCGGAGGAGACGCTGCTGCTCCTGTTGGAGAAGGCGAAGGAGGGGGAAGACGCCGAAGATCGGCGCCTGCGCGTCGTGGCCCGCAAATGGGAGAACGGGGCCGAACTGGAGTTCATCTCGGCTGGCGGCGCCGGGAACATCGAGGATCAGATCGCCGTCCTGGCCAGCCACGGCACGGCGGAACCGCAGGAGCACGAGATCTCGCTCCGCATTCTGCAGCACCTGGCCACGTCCGTGAGGCACCAGAAGTACCACGACGCCGACATCGTCACGGTCCACATCGAAGGCCCCGCGCGCGGAGGCGGCGGAGACTAGCTGCGACGCGACACTGGATCAGGGGACGAGGCCGTCCGCGGTGGCGAGCAGCCGGTCGCGGTCGAGCAACTCGCCGCCGAGGATGACGGCGTGGACGCGGCGGGCGTTGGCGATGTCCTCGAGTGGGCTGGCGTCGAACAGCACGATGTCGGCCAGCATGCCGTGCGCCAGCGTGCCCCTGTCGGACAGCCGGAGCGCTTCGGCGCCCGCCCGGGTCGCGGCAATCAGCGTCTCCGACGGCGTCATGCCGGCCTCCACGTGAGACTCCATCTCGCGCTGGAAGGCGAGCCCCGGCGGTGCGTTCGCGACCAGGCCGTGCGACCCCATGGTGACCGGACCGCCGGCCTTCGCGTAGCGCACCGTTAACGCGGCCATGTTCCGCATCGCCGCCCACTGCACGTCGCGGCCCTCCTCGCTGAACTCCGGCTCGAAGACGGCCAGCGTGCCATCGAGGTTAACGTTCCGTTCGAGCATGAGTTCGATGAGCGCGTCAGCGCGCGGCCCGGCGGGGTCCAGCGCCGCCCACAGCGCGAATCCCCCCTCGCCCCGGTGGATGCTCTCGCGCAGTACCGCCTGCCGGAACTCCTCCGCCTGCTTCGGCGCGACGAGGGACCGGCCGAGGGATCTCGTGTGCTCGATGCCGTCCAGCCCCAGCCGGATCGCGGCCACGGGGTCGACGATCTCGAGATGGCCGTGGACCGGCACCTTGCGGCGGTCCGCCTCCTCGATGACGGCCGCCACCTGCGCGAGCGAGAGCCGGAAATACACCTTCAGCGACGTCGCGCCCCGATCCATCAGTTCGTTCGCCGCCATCCGGGCGTCCGCCTCGTCCAGCAGGACGCGCGAAATCGTGGGATAGGCCGTGTTGAACCCGTCGAGGATCGGCCCGGAATAGAGAAGCCGCGGCGCCGGGAGCTCCCTCGCCTCCACGGTGCCGAGCCAGTCCTCGTTGTCCGCGATCCACTGCCCCATCTCCCGCAGCGTGGTGACGCCGTTGGCCAGGAAGAGGAGCGGAAGTTCCGGGTTCGCGTCGGTCCCCGTCCCGTCGATCGAGGCATGCGGACCCGGGGAGTAGTGGAAGTGGAGGTCGATGAACCCCGGCGTGAGGAACTTGCCGCTCGCATCGATGCGCTGGGCCCCGGCCGGGATCTCGACCTGCCCCGCCGGTCCGATGCGCTCGACCCGGTCCCCCCGGACGAGGACGGTCGCGTTCTCGTGAACGGCGCCCGTGCCATCGAAAACCGTGCCTCCCTCGATCGCCAGCCACCGTTCCTGGGCTTGAAGTGAAGCGGCTCCCGCCAACATCCCGCAGAGAACGAACGAAGCTCTGGCAACGCGCACGGCGAAGCTCCTGTGGTCGGGAGGACTCTCGAGGGGATACGGGTCTTTCCGGCCCCGGCGCCCGCATCTACGCTGAGGAAGATCACGACCCGGCACAAGGAGAACATCATGCCCGAAGGCGCGTCTCTTCGCGGCGCATGGCTTCGTCGCGGATTCCTGGCGGCGCTCGCGGCGCCCCTGTGCAGCCTCGGCCAGGCCGCGGCGCAGGACCGCGACGCCCTCTCCGACGACGTCCGGTCCCATCTCAGCGTCTCCGCGCCGGTCGTGGCGCTCGAGAACGTCCTCCTGTTCGACGGCACCGGCGGACCCGCGCGCGCGGGGCAGACCATCGTCATCCGCGGGAACCGGATCGAGAGCGTCGGCGCGGCGGGCGAGGTCGAGATCCCCTCGGGGGCGGAGCGGCTGGACCTCGAGGGCCACTCGGTCATGCCCGGCATGGTCGGGCTCCACAACCACATGTTCTACTACCAGTCCACGCCGCGCGCCTCGCAGATGCAGTACTCGGGTCCCCGGCTCTATCTGGGAGCCGGCGTCACCACGGTGCGGACGACGGGGAGCGTGGCCCCGTATCAGGATCTCTCACTCAAGGGCGCCATCGAGCGCGGCGAGACGCCGGGCCCGCGGCTCCTCATCACCGCCCCGTACGTCATCAGCCCCGGTCCCGACGAGCGGCTCAGGGACCTCGGCATGTACGCGATCCGGGACGAGGAAGCGGCGCGCCGGTACGTGCGCTACTGGGCCGCGGAGGGAGCGGAGTGGATCAAGGCCTACACGCAGATCACGCGCGAGGCGCTCGCCACGATCATCGACGAGGCGCACCGCCAGGGGATGAAGGTGACCGCGCACCTCTGCTCGGTGGGCTTTCGCGAGGCCACGGCGATGGGGATCGACAACCTCGAACACGGCCTGTGGGCCAACTCCGAGTACGACACCACGCGTGAGCCGGACCGGTGCAGTCCCAACTATCAGCGCAGCATCGCCGAACTGGACATGGACGACCCCCGCGTGGCCGAGACGATCTCCGAGATGGTCGCCGCCGATGTCGCCATGACCTCCACGCTGGCGGTCGCCGAGCAGGCCACGCCGCTCGTGCCGGACCTGACGGAGCGCGACCTGGCGGCGCTCCCGGATCACGTCGTGGAGGCCGAGATGGAGCGGCGGTCGATCTTCCGGACGACGGAGATGCCGTGGATGATCGACCTGTTCGAGAACATGCTCGAGTTCGAACTCGCGTTCGTGGAGGCGGGAGGCGTGCTGGCGGCGGGAGTGGACCCGGCCTGGGGCGCGCTACCTGGCTACGGCGACCAGCGGAACTTCGAGATTCTGGTCGAAGCGGGCTTCGAGCCGGCCGACGCCGTACGGATCGTGAGCGCGAACGGAGCGCAGATTCTCGGCCTCGACGGCGAACTCGGGACCGTCGCCACCGGCAAACTCGCCGACCTGATCGTGATCGAGGGCGACATCGAACTCCGGCCCTCGGACATCCGCAATGTCCGCATCGTCTTCAAGGACGGCCTCGGCTACGACCCGGACAGCTTGACCGCCGCCGTCGCCGGCCAGGTCGGCGTCCGCTGACCCCCCACCGCTAGCGGATTTCTACGTCGTCGAGTTCGAAGGTGAACGATCCGAGGGGGGCCTGGGCCACGAAGGCGAGGGCGGCGATGACCGACGGGTCGGCGGTGGCGAAGCTCTCGAGCGGGATCTCGACCACGGCCCATTCCGGTCCGGCGACGAAGGGGACCGTGGGCGGCACGGCGGCCGCGGCTCCCGCGCCGAACAGCATCACGGTGTAGCTCCGGCCGTCTCCGCGGGTGCGGAAGCGCAGGACGCTGCGGCCGGAGAAATCGACCGCCTGCATCGGTTGGGCGCCGGTGAACCAGATCGCGCCTGCCCAGGGGAAGGCGAACCCTGCCCGGATCTCTCCCCGCACGACGAGCGCCCCGTCCTCCACGGCCAGGTCCGCGGTGGAGGCGCCCCCGTTCATCGCGTCCGTCGTCACCTGCCAGCCGAACCCGAAGCCCGAGTCGAGCCCGTCCTCGAAGTCGACGATGACCGGCCCCTCGGGCGCCGGTGGGATCTCGGGCGACGAGGCGGTCGAGGCGGTTTCACGGACGACGGGATAGCCGTCCTTCCAGATCGTGACGATGTCGGCGGTGCGCGCGAGGTCCTCCTCCACGTCGCCCCGCACCAGCAGGAGATCGGCGATGGTGCCCTCGGCAATGCGGCCGCGCTCGGGGACGGCGAATGCATCCGCGGCAACGGAGGTCGCCGCGGCGAGCACCTCGTGGCTCTCCAGGCCGGCCCGCGCGAGGAGCCGAAGCTCCCCGTGCATCGAGAGGCCGGTCGCCGTCCCGGGGTTCGGCGCATCCGTGCCCGCGACGATCCGCACGCCCGCCGCATGGAGCCGCCGCACGTTCTCCAGCGCGACCTCGGAGTCCGGCCCCTCGGGCATCTCGAACCGGTTGCTCAGCGTCTGCCGCTGCATCGGCGAGACCAGCGCTTCCTCCGTCTCGTGGAGGATGCGCAGACCGGTGGAGTCGCCGAACAGTCCCATGATCACGGAAAGGGTGGGGACGACGAAGACGCCCGCCTCCGCGAAGCTGCGAGCGCCCTCCTCGGAAATCGCGGCGTCGAACCAGGTGTGGACCAGGCCGTCGGCTCCCAGCGAGACCGCCTCAAGCGCCGCCTCAAGGTCGCTGACGTGGACGACGGCCAGCAGCCCCTCGGCGTGGGCGGCCCCGATGAGCGCCGCAATCGTCTCGCGCTCCAGAGAAGGGATATCCCCGCGGTACGCGGCTCCATCCTCGGAGACGATCTTGATCCAGTCGGAACCTTCCGCCTTCCGCGCCCGCACCCAGGCGTCGGCGCCTTCCGGGCCCGTGAGCGGCTCCACCGCCAGCCCGAACTGCGTGCCGTGACCGCCGGGCGCCGTCGCCAGCATGCCGGCGGAGAAGAGATCGGCTTCGGCCGTCCGCGCGATTTCGTCTCGGGCCGTCCGCGCGGCGGCCGCGAGGCCGGGGTCCGTGAACTGGTCGAGCACGGCTGTCACGCCGAAGCGAAGCGCATCGCCCAGCGTCCCGCCGAACGTGTGGACGTGGCCGTCGATGAGGCCCGGGAGCAGCGTATGTCCGCGGCCATCGACGCGAGGCAGGTCGTCCGGCAGCCGGAGCTTCGCGCCCACCCGCCGCACCCGTCCGTCCTCCACCCACACATCCTGGTTTGGCCTGAAGGCCTCGCCGTCGAACAACGTCACGTCCACGATCGCGAAGCTCTCCTCCGGCGCCTCCTGTTCCGGGGCGGCCGCGTCACCCGGGACCGGGAGCGTCGCCAGCGCGCCGATGAATCCCGCCACCGCGACAAGGAGAATCCACACGCTTCGCAGGGCGGTGCGGTTCTCCGTGTTCATGACATCCCTCCCCCACGGATCGAGACGGCGCCGCTCTCCGCCCGCCGGAACCCGACCGCGGCGACGACGAGAAAGGCGATCGATTGCACGGCAAGCACGGCGACGTGCAGGGCCGTCGCCTGTCCACCGTCCATCGCGATGACCTTAAGTGCGAGCTGCGCGTGGTGATAGGCGGGCAACACGTTGGCGAAGTCCTGCAGGGCCGCCGGAAACATCGTGATCGGGATCCAGAGCCCCGACAGCATGGCCATGGGCAGGAAGACCAGATTCGTGATGGCCACCGCGGCGCGACTCTTCGACCACGCTCCAACGGCCAACCCGAGCGCGCAGAAAGGGATCACCCCGGCGAGTACGACCCCGGCCAGAGCGAACCACTGCCAGCGGTACAGCATCACGCCGGCCCCGTAGGCGCCGGTAAAGAAGATCCCCAGGACGACGGCCGCCCCGAAGGTCAACGCCATCCCCACCTTGGCGAGCAGGTAGGCCGCCGCGGGCATCGGCGTGGTACGCTTGAGCAGCAGAGCGCCGGAGTCGCGTTCCGTCGCCAGTCCGGCCCCGAAGCCGAACAGCGAGGGTCCCAGGACGCCGAAGACGCTGTAGGTCGCCAGCATGTACGTGGGTGCCGCGACCGAAAAGCCTCTCCCGCCCATGACCACGCCGAAAAACAGGTAGAAGATCAGCGGGAAGAGCAGCGTCGGGATCGCGAAGGCGGGCTCTCGCAGCACCATCAGGAACTGATACCGGGCCTCCAGCACGTAGATGCGCCCGCGTCTGGCGAGTGTTGCCGTCGTCATGAGACAGGCTCCGAGGCGTCGGGTGCTCGCGTCAGGGCGAGGAAGGCCTCTTCGAGTCCGGCGCCGACGACGGTCAGGTCGTGCAGGTCCGGGTCCAGGTCGAGGAGGGCGCGCACAAGATCCTCCGGTCGTGAGGTCAGGATTTCCAGGTACCGGCCCCGGGCCTCGGACCTCACGACGCCCGGAAGGGAGGCCACGCGGTCGCGGTGAACCCCGGTGACGCAACGGACCCGGCGGGCGGCCGTATGCGACTTGATGGTCGCCGGCGAGCCCTCCGCGATGACCCGCCCGCGATGTAGGACGACGATTCGATCCGCGAGCGCGTCCGCCTCCTCGAGATAGTGGGTCGTCAGAACCGTGGTCCGCCCCGACTCGCTGAGTGCGCGAATCTCCTCCCACAGCCCGCGCCGCGCTTCCACGTCCAGGCCCGCCGTGGGTTCATCGAGGAACACAAGCTGCGGGTCGCCACACAGAGCGAGCGCGAACATCACCCGCTGCTTCTGTCCCCCGGAAAGCTTGCCGAACCTGCGTCGCTCCAGTCCCTCGAGCCCCGCCATGGCGAGCAGACGGGAAGCCGGCGCCGGCGCGGGATAGTAGGCTCGGAAGAGGTCGATGTGCTCGCCCACCGTCAGCGTATTAGGTACGCCGGAGATCTGGAGCATCGCGCCCCGGCGCGCTCGAACCCCGGGAGCGCCCGGTCGCTGCCCGAAGACGGTCGCTTCTCCGGTCTGCACGGCCACGCTCCCCAGCAGCAGACTGATCGCGGTGGTCTTGCCGGCCCCGTTGGGACCCAGCACCGCCAGTACCTCGCCGCGCCGGACCTCCAGGTCCACCTCCTCCAACGCGACGACAGGTCCGTATCGATGAGTCACGCCCGACAGTCGGGCGACGGCTTCTTCAGGCATCCTCGTCAGAGATGGCGCAGGGGGTTGGGGACGGCGCAACGGGCCGGACTCTCAGCGGAGCGTACGCACCCCGCCGCCGGAGGTTTCGGGTTGCGCGGCGGCGCTAGGCCCGGACGGGAAGAAGCTGCTGCATCCTGTGGACGGGCGCGCGGTATTCGCCCCCGTCCTTCTCGAGCAGATCATTGGCCAGGAGCCAGTTCAGGTCCCGTGTGAGGGTCTTCGTCGTCTTCGTGGAATAGAGACGCGCCAGGGCGGGAGCGAGGTCGGGAATGTCGCGCTTCCTCGCCGGCTCCGCGTGCCGGCCCAGGACGAGGACCACCTCCCGGCGACGGTTCATGGCGGGTGAGCGACGCCGCTGTCCGAACGTCCAATACACGTAGTGTTCCCATGCCAGCCATGACTGGACCCCTTCCACGTAACGACACTGTTCTTCGAGGCCGTCCAGAAACCCCTGAAGCGAATAGACGATGAACCCGAGCGCGTCCCCGCGGCCCGCGTTGGCGCGGCTCGAACGATCGAGCTGCCGGTAGTATTCCGCGCGCGTGAGATTGTAGTGGTTGCTCAGGAGATGCGTGGCGGGCGAGGGGACTCCGGCGCGGGCCAGGATGAGGAACTCGGTGAGCCGCGCCGTGCGACCGTTCCCATCGCCGAAGGGGTGGATCCAGGCGATGTACAGGTGTGCGAGGACCGCCCGCAGAACCGCCACTGCGATCGCACTGTCCAGGTGCTCCTCGATGTCCGGCCAGACTACGTCTTCCTCCAGCCATTCACACAGCCGTTCGAGGAGAAACAGGCAGTCTTCCCGCGGCGCACCCGAATATCTTCCCACGCCAACGGAGAACGTGGGCACCTCTCCCGGAACGACTCCTTCTTCAAGGTGCTCTTCCAACCCCGCGAGGACGAGACGGTTCGCTTCCCGGATCCAGTCCGGAGTGAGGCGTGGCGGTTCGCCGGCGGTGATCCTTCGAAAAATGTCCTCGCAGGCACGAAGGACGTTGTCGACTTCCCGACCCAGGTACTCCTGCGAGATTGGAAGTTCGAGTTGTCCGTCGAGTCTGTCCCGAACCTGTGCTTCGGTAAGCGTGTTCCCTTCGATGGCCGTCGTCGCGCGGGCCCCCTTGATGAGGTAGAGCTTGTGCATCTCCGCTGCTGCGGCGGGGGGCAGAACCGCCCGGGCGACCTGCTCGCAGCGAGCCGCCACCTGTCCGAGCAGGGACCACAACTGCGGCGTGGCCCGCTCCAGACGCGCGCGAAAACTGATCCACGCGTGACTCCGTTCGTACGGACGCTCGTCTGTCATCCTGCCTTCCTGCCCATGTCGTGTGGAGATTATGTGTCGATTTTGTCCAACGATATGTCCAACGATATGTCCAACGATATGTCCAGATTATGTTCTCGTCTCGCGCCATGTGCAAACCGCCGATTCAACGCGCTCCGGCCCTCCTCGCGGATCAGGTCTCGGGGTCAGAGTTCCATCACGCGTTGGATGTCGCGGTCGATGGGGTCGGGTTTCGTGAGGAAGGAGATGGAGAGGAAGAGGACGAGGGAGACGAGGAGCGCCGCGGCGCCGTGGTCGACGCCGTACGGGAGACGCACGGTGCCGAACCCGAAGCCGGACCGGAGCCCGAAGTTGACGAGCAGGCTGCTGGCGACGGCGACGTTGGCCGCGAGGACGTTGGCCCGTTTCCAGTTGAGTCCGATCGCGATGACGGGGACGAGACCCGCGGCGAACGTGCCCCAGCCGAACACGCCGAGCAGCGCCACGAGATCGCCGGAATACAGCGCCACCAGCGCGGCCGAGATCGCCAGCAGGACCGTGATGATTCGCGCCCACGCGAGTTCGTTGCCCAGCGACCGGCCGCGGATCGCGTTGGGCAGATCGTGCATGATGGCGGCGGTCCCGATGTTCAGGAACGCGTCGGCGGTGGACATGATGGCGGCGAGCAGCGCGGCGAACACGACGCCGGCGAGCAGCGGGTGCGTGAAGGTCTGGAGGAACTCCGGCGAGGCCGCGTCCGGCGTGGCGAGCGCGGGGTGCCCGCCCGTGATGACCAGCGCCCGCATCGCGAAGCCGATCCCGATCCAGAGCAGCGCCGCGAAGCTGTAGGCGATGACGCCGACCGGTATCACGTAGCGCAGTTCCTTCATGCGCCGCAGCATCATGAACTTGGTGATGATGTGCGGCTGCCCGGCCACGCCGATGCCGAACACGAAGAACCAGGCGAGCCCTCCCATCAGCCCGATCGTTCCCCACGGCCCGCTCGCCGCGCGGTCGTCGGCCGCCACGATCCGGCTGATCTCGGTCAGCCCGCCGTCGAACGTCCCGAGCACGGTGACGAAGACGAAGACGGAAGCGACGACCATGATGGCGCCCTGGATCACGTCGGTGTAGACGGAGGCCACGATCCCGCCGGTCACCGAGTAGAAGATCAGGACGGAACACGAGATGGCGACGCAGAGGGCCAGGCTCGGGTTTGCGATCACCCCCGCGTCCGCGAGCACCCCCTGCAGTACGATCGACATGGCGAGGATCTGCGTCGCGAGGTAGCCCAGCACGCCGAGCAGGATCACGACGGCCACGGAGGCCCGCACCGACTCCGAGCCGTACCGGGCCGCGGCGATGTCCGGCAGCGACACGCATTCGCGAAGCTCCGACACGAGGCGGAGGCGTTTCGCCACCAGGTTGAGGACGATGATGTTGGAGATGACGATCGTCCCGAGAATCCAGATCGAACTCGTCCCCATCGAGTACATGAGGCCGGGACCGCCCACGAACCCGAACCCGCTCATCGTGCTCGAGAAGATCGCGAATGCGGTCACGAACATCCCCAGATTGCGGCCGGCCACGAAGAAGTCGCTCGCCGATTTCGTGCGGCGGAGCGACCAGAGTCCGACGCCGACGCAGAGCGCGAGGTATGCGATCACGGCGAGCAGCGTGATCAGGGCGCGATTCGCCTCCACCGACCGCTATCCCTCGCCGCCGCGGGTGGCGTCGGAGTCGCCGCTCCCCCTCGATTCCGCGACGATCTCGTCGAAACGGATCTGCTCACGGGGGCCGAAGTAGGCGTTCTCGAACGCCCACGTGATGGCGGCCAGCGGGACCCACGGCGCGAGCGTGAGCCCGTACACCAGCAGGGAAGTCGGTGCCGTGAACCCGAGGATGATCGTCGTGTGCCCTGCGGCATAGGCGTCGAAGGACCACATGAGGACCACGAAGAGGAGGACGTAGCCCACCATCCACGCGTTGACCGCCCGCCGGATCCAGTGTCCCTCGCGGAACCCGATCAGCATCGCGACCCACATGGTCCCGAGCATGGCGATGCCCGCGACGTACGCCGCCCATGTCGGTGCCCCGAGTTCGCCCGCGTCGACCCCCACCAGCATCGGCGCGTGCTCCGCGTGGGGCAGTGGCGTGGCGCGGCCGGCCCCGGTTGCGGCCGCCACCAGGAGCAAGCCGAGCAGGGCGGCGCAGAGCGCGAGCAGCACCGCCATCAGGCGGGTCATGTGAGCGTTGTCGCGGATGGGTCTCCCCTCGGGTTCAAGCAGGGCCGAAGTCTGCCACGCCGTGAACCCCGGCGCGAGACCGCGCCATGCCGCTTCCGCCGCGCCGCTTCCGCCGCGCCCGTCCGGATCCCCGCTGGACTTGAGGGGTCGCTCCTGTGAGTTTGGCGCCTCCCATTCAACCAACGTTCGCACACGACGTTCCCACACAAAGCGCGGAGACGACATGACTGCACCAGCGCGGGTCGCCATCACGGGGGCCGCAGGAAATATCGGATACGCCCTTGCCTTCAGGATCGCGGCCGGGGACATGCTCGGGCCGGACCGGCCGGTCACGCTTCAACTGCTGGAGATCCCGCCCGCGCTCGACGCCCTGCGCGGCGTCGAGATGGAACTCAACGACTGTGCCTTTCCGCTCCTGCACGGGGTGGTCGGAACCGCGGATGTGAACGAGGGCTTCGAGGGCGTCGACTACGCGCTGCTCGTGGGCGCCAAGCCGCGGGGGCCGGGGATGGAGCGGGGCGACCTGCTGGCCGACAACGGGAGGATCTTCGGCCCGCAGGGTCGCGCGCTCAGCGACCGCGCGTCGCCCGACGTGCGCGTCCTCGTGGTCGGAAACCCGGCGAACACGAACTGCCTCATCGCCGCCGCGAACGCCCCGAAGCTCGACCGCCGGCAGTTCGCGGCCATGACCCGTCTCGACCACAACCGCGCGATCAGCCAACTCGCCGAGAAGACGGGGACGCACGCGACGGGAATCCGGCGCATGACGATCTGGGGCAACCACTCTGCGACGCAGTACCCCGACATCAGCCAGTGCACGGTGGCGGGCGCTCCGGCCGCCGACCTCGTCGACGAAGCGTGGTACCGGGACACCTTCATCCCGAAGGTCCAGAATCGGGGAGCCGAGATCATCGGGGCGCGCGGCGCCTCCTCGGCGGCGTCGGCGGCCTCGGCCGCGATCGACCACGTGCGGACGTGGGTGCACGGCACGCCGGAGGGCGACTGGACGAGCATGGCCGTTCACGCGGACGGGCGCTACGGCGTCGCCGAGGGCGTCGTCTACTCGCACCCCGTGACGTGCGCGGACGGCGATTACTCCGTCGTGGACGGCCTCGACCCGAGCGACTTCAGCCGCGAGCGCATGCAGATCACCGACGCGGAACTGCGCTCCGAACGCGACGCCGTCGCCGACCTCCTCGGGTAGCCGTGAACGCCGACGGATTCGCGAAGGGGCTGACGCCGATCCTGAACGTCTCGGACCTGCAGGAGAGTTTCGCCTGGTTCGAGCGCTGGGGCTGGAGCAAGAGCTGGGAATGGGGCGATCCGCCGGACTTCGGCGGCGTCGTCTCCGGCGACTGCCAGATCTTCCTGTGTCAGAACGCGCAGGGCGGCCGGGGCCGCAGCGAGGTAGAGAGGACGTTCGGCCCGGGGGGCGATGACGGCGCCGACAAGGGCGTCTGGATGTCGATCTGGGTGGACGACGTCGACGCCGTGCATGCGCGGTGCGTCGAACAGCGACTCGACGTCACATGGCCCCCCACGAACATGCCGTGGGGCGTGCGCGAAATGCACGTCCGCCACCCCGACGGCCACGTCTTCCGCGTCAGCCGGGGCGTCGACCTGGACTAGCTGTAGATACCGGGTGCGTCGGCGACCCTCAGGCTGCCGTCATGCCGCCCTCAGTGGGGTCTCGTCGGAACGGCGTAGCCGGTTCGGGCGTTGGGCTAGCCGTCGCGGAGGATGCGGGTGGCGGCGAGGGCGCCGGGGCGGCCGTTGAGGCCGCCGCCGGGGTGGGTGCCGGCGCCGCACAGGTAGAGTCCGTCGACCGGGGTCCGGTATCGGGCCCAGCCGGCGACGGGGCGCCCGAAGAAGACCTGGTCGAGCGTCATCTCGCCATGGTGGATGTTCCCCTCCGGCAACGCGAACCGGTCGGCGAGGTCGGCTGGCGTTAGCACATGCCGGTGCAGGATCGCCGCTTCGAGGTTGGGGATGTGCTCGGCCAGCGTCGCGACGACCGCGTCCCCCAGCGCGTCGCGGCGCTCGTCGTTCCATGATCCGTCGGCCAGTCGGAAGGGCGCGTACTGGGCCGCTACGGACAGGAGGTGACGCCCTTCCGGCGCGAGCGACGGATCGAGCGCGGTCGTGAGGACGGCGTCCAGGACCGGCCGCGCGGACGGACGGCCGTACTTCGCGTCGTCGTACGCGCGCTCGATGTAGTGGATGCTCGGGGCGACCGTGATCGCGGCGCCGGCAAGCACGGCGGCTTGGGCCGCGTCATCCCCGGCCCGCAGGCGCGGGGGCTCGCCCAGCGCGAGGTGCACCTTCGCGACGACGCCCCGGTACTTGATGTTGTCGAGCGCGCGGACGAACTCGGGGGCCAGTTCGCCGGGGTCGACGAGGCCGAGCAGCGTGCGGCCGGGATCCGCGGACGAGACGACGCGGGACGCCGCGATCTCGCCGCCCCCGGCGAGCGTGATGCCCGTCGCGCGCCCGTCCTCGACGCGGATCGAGGCCACCTCGTGGCCGAGGCGGACCTCCGCCCCCGCCGCCACGGCGACGCGCTGAAGAGCGGCGCCGAGCGCGCCCATCCCGCCGCGCACCTGGCGCCTTCGCCGCACAACGCCGCCCGCGCCCACCATGTGGTGGAGGAACATGTAGCCGGTGCCCGAGGCCAGCGGCCCCTGACAGATCCCCCGCACGCCGTCCGCCGCGAGCACACCCTTGAGCGCCTCGCTCTCGAACCACTCGTAGAGCAGTTCCTCCACCGTCATCGGGATGAGCCGCATCAGCTCGAGGGCGTCCCGCCGTCCGAGGCGGTTCAGCTTCGCGCCGAGGCGAACGAGTTCCCACAGGTCGCCACGGTCCGCGCCCGCGATCCGCGGCGGCAGCGCGCTGTACAAGACGGCGAGGGCCCGGCTCGCCCGCGACATCGCGGCCACGAACTCCGGCCAGCGGGCGGCGTCCCGCGCGGAGAAGGGCCGGATCAGGTCCGCCGTCCGGGCCGGATCCCTCTCCAGGACGAGCGCTCCCCCGTCCGGCTGCGGCGACACGACGCACGGGTCGGGGGACAGGAACTCGAGGCCCGCGCCCGCGAGATCCAGCTCCTTCATGACGCGCGGATCGATCCCGGTCAGGCTGTGCGCGCTGGTGTCCACGCGAACCCCGGGCCACAACTCCTCCGTGGTGGCGCATCCCCCCGCGACCTCGCCCCGCTCGACGACGATCACCTGGAGCCCGGCCCGCGCCAGGTACGCGGCCGCGACGAGACCGTTGTGGCCCGCCCCGATGACGACCGCGTCGACGGCGCTCACGGCCCCCCCCGCGGCCGCCGCCGCAGGTCCCGGAGGATCTCGAGCGCGGCGAGCCGCCCCGACGCCCCGCACACGCCTCCCCCCGGATGCGTCCCGGAGCCGCACTGGTAGAACCCGCGCACCGGCGTCCGGTAGTCGGCCCACGCGGGCGAGGGACGGAAGAAGAAGAGTTGCTGCGGCGTCAGCTCGCCGTGGAAGATGTTGCCCTCCGTGAGCCCCAACTGCTCCTGCATGTCCAGCGGGGTGAGCACCTGCCGGTGGAGGATGGAGTCCTTGAGGTTCGGCACGTACTCCGAGAGCGTGTCGACCACCGCGTCTCCGAACGCCTCCCGTTTCGCGTCGTCCCAGCCGCCCTCGATGTCGAAGGCGGCATACTGGACGAAGATCGACATCACGTGCCGTCCCGGCGGCGCCATCCCCGGGTCGATCATGGATGGAATCACGATGTCCATGTACGGCTGCCGCGAGAATCCTCCGTACTTCGCGTCGTCGTAGGCGCGCTCCAGGTAGTCCATGCCCGGACTGATGGAGAAGGCGCCCCGCAGGTGCGGCCCCCCGCCCGGCAGGCAGGAGAACTCCGGCGCCTCCGAGAGCGACAGGTTGACCTTGCCGGAGGATCCGCGGATCCGGAAGCGCCGGATCGCCTCCACGAGATCGTCCGGCAGCTCCTCAGGGTCGAGCAGGCCGAGGAAGGTGCGCTTCGGATCGACCCCCGACACGACCGTCTTCGCCGTGAGCTCCTCGCCGCCCTCGAGGACGACGCCCGTCGCCCGCCCGTTCCTTGTGAGTACCCGCTCCACCGTGGCCCCCGTCCGGATCTCCGCCCCGTGGGACCTGGCCGCCGACGCGATGGACTCGCTGACCATCCCGTTCCCGCCCCGCGCGAATCCCCACGCCCGGAACACGCCGTCGATCTCGCCCATGTAGTGATGGAGAAGGACGTACGCCGTCCCCGGAGACCGGGGGCCGAGGAAGGTCCCGATGATTCCGCTCGCCGACATCGTCGCCTTGAGCGGATCCGACTCGAACCACTCGTCGAGATAGTCGGCCGCGCTCATCGTCCCCAGCTTGAAGAGCGCGTGGAACTGCTGCTCGTCGAGGCCGCGCGCGTGCCGCCCCAGCATGACCAGCGTCTTCAGGTCCCGCAGCCCGGGAGAGAGCGGGTCGGGCGGCACGATGCCGAGGAGGGGTTTCACCGCCCACGCGAGCCGGTACATGAGCGTCGCGAAATCGTCGTACGCCTCGGCGTCCTTCGGGGAATGGCGATAGAGGTCGCGCCGCGTCTGATCGTGGTCCGCCCAGCGCCCGAGGTAGTCGCCGTTCGGGAGCGGCGTGACCGTGCTCTCGAGGGGAAGGATCTCCAGTCCGTGCCGCGCGAGTTGCAGGTCGCGGATGATCTCGGGTCTCAGCAGGCTCACCACGTAGGAGGCGACGGAATACTTGAAGCCGGGAAAGATCTCCTCCGTGACCGCGGCGCCACCCACCAGGTGCCGGCGCTCGAGCACGACCACGCGAAGGCCCGCCCGGGCGAGGTAGGCGGCGTTGATGAGGCCGTTGTGCCCGCCCCCGACGATGATCGCGTCGTACGCGTTCGTCCCGCTCACGGGGTCGCCCGCTTCCTGTCCGGGTCGAAGAACGGCGTCTTCGCCACCGTGGCCCGGGCCCGGCGCCGCCTGTGCTCGACCGTCACCTCGATTTCGAGTTCGGTGCCGACGGCCGCGGACTCCGCTTCGAGGTGGGCCAGTCCCAGGTAGGTCTTGAGGGTCGGCGACCAGCCGCGGCTCGTGGCGTATCCCACCTGCCGTCCGCCGGCGTACAGCGGCACGCTGTCGCGCAGCGTCGTGCCCGGCAGTTGCGGCGGGAGGCCGACCGCCGCGTACGCCGCCTCGAGCGACTCCCAGTCGAGGGCGATGCCCCGGAAGCGCCAGGCGGGCGGGCGGGCCCGTTCGGCGCGGAGCGCCGCCCGGCCCACGAAGTTCGACGCCTCGAGCGACACGGTCCAGCCCAGGCCGAGTTCGTACGGAGACGACTTCTGGTCCTCGATGACCGTACGGTGGGCCGGGACGAAGTCGACGTCGACGAGGAGCAGGCCGGCCTCGAGGCGCGCCATGTCCAGGGCGAGCATGCCCGCCGGGGCGAGGCCGAACGGCTCACCCGCCGCCGTGAGCGCGTCCCACAGCGGAATCGCGTCCGCGGCGCCGACCCAGATCTCATACCCGAGGTCGCCGGTGTACCCCGTGCGCGAGATGTCCGCGGCGACCCCCGCGATCCGCGCCGGCACCACCCGGAAATAGCCGAGTCCCGCCACGTCGCCGTCGGTGATCCGCTTGAGCAGATCGCGCGAACGGGGCCCCTGGAGGGCGAGCGCGGCCACCCGCTCCGTCTCCTCCTCGATGGTCACGTCGAGTCCGCGGGCGTTCTCGTGCAGCCACTTCAGCGTCGGTTCGGCCGACGTGAGGCGAAAGTCGGACGCGCCGAGCCGGTGCAGGGTACCGTCGTCCCGCACCTTCCCCGCCGCGTCGCACCACGGCGTGTAGTACACCTGCCCCACGTCCTGCCGGTCGACATCCCGCGTGACGACCCGGTTCGCGAGCGCCGCCGCGCCAGGGCCAGAGAGCCGGTACTTGTAGAGCGGCGAGACATCGATGAGCGCGCACGCCGAGCGGATGGCCTGGTACTCGTGCTCGTGGGTCGGCTCGTAAGAGCCCGCCGAGAGATGCCCGGCCCAGCGCCGCCAGTTGCCGGCCTGGCAGAGCGGGCCGGTCCGCTCGTGAAAGGGCGTGCCCCGGACGACGGAAGGCGCTGGCACCGTGGTGTTGACGCGGGTGGCCGGCCGCGGGATCGGCTGGCTAGCCCGGGAGTCGCAGGGCGACGAGCTCCGCCGGCACGCCGCGCCCCGCGATCGCCGCGACGATGTACTGACGACCATCGTGCATGTACGTCATCGGGACGCCGGTCTGGTGCGACGGCAGTTCGATCTCGGCCAGGATCTCGCCCGTCTCCTTGTCGTGCGCGCGCAGGAGGCCGGTGAGGTCCGCCGACATCGTCCCCCCGCCCGTTCCCGCGAAGAGCAGCGTGCGCGTGGCGAGGAGTCCCGCCCGGCTGGGCCGCCCGGTGCGCGGGACGTCGACGCCTTCCAGCGCCGGGTGCTCCTCCACGAACGACGGCGTGTGGTCGTTCGCGACCTGCCACACCATTTGTCCCGTATTCATGTCGAGCGCCGAGATCCGTCCCCACGGCGGCTTCAGGATCGGCAGTCCCTGCGGGCCGCCGACGCCGCGGGGCCGTCCGGCGATGTAGCGCATGTTCGACGATTCGGGATCATTCACGAGCCCGATCACCGTGCCGCGCGTCGCGGACCCCACGAAGAGCCGCTGCGTCTCCGGGTCGTACGCCGCGCCCGGCCAGTTCGCCCCGCCCAGGCTGCCGGGCGTGATGAGGGTCCCCTGGTTCCCGCCCTCGACGAGCACGGTCGGCGGCGTGAACAACTCGCCGAGCGTGAGGTTCTTCGCGATCTCGAGCGCCGCCGCCTTCAGTTCCGGCGTGAGGTCGATCAGGTCGTCCTCGGTCGCGCCCTGCATGTCGAACGGTACGGGGAGCGTCGGAAAGGGCTGCGTGGGTGCGTACCATTCCCCCGGCACGTCGCCGGCCGGCACGGGCCGTTCCTCGATCGGCCACACGGGCTCGCCCGTCACGCGGTCGAATACGTACGTGAAGGCCTGCTTCGTCACCTGCGCGACGGCCGGGATCTCCCGCCCATCCACCGTGATGTCCATGAGGACCGGCGCCGCCGGCGGATCGAAGTCCCAGATCCCGTGGTGCACGGTCTGGAAGTACCACACGACTTCGCCCGTGCTCGCGTCCACGCACACGAGGCTCTGGGAGTAGAGGTTGTCGCCGGGGCGGTGGCCCCCGTAGTAGTCGCCCGTCCCCGCCTCCACCGGCAGATAGACGTAGCCCAGGTCGAGGTCCGCCGTGAACGGCGTCCACACCGCCGCGTTCCCCGTGTAGTCCCAGGATCCCTCTTCCCACGTCTCGTGGCCGGGATCGCCCGGCTGGGGGATGGTGTGGAAGGTCCACAGTTGCTCGCCCGTCCGCGCGTCGAAGCCCCGCACGTGGCCCGGCGGCATCTCCTTGGTCGGAGGACGTCCCCCCTGCGGGAGCGCGGCGCCGACGACGATCACGTCTCCGACGACGACCGGGGGAGAACTCGATCCGATGCGGTCGTTCACCAGGTCCACTTCCCGCCCGAGTCCGAGCTTGAGGTCCACGATTCCGTCCTCGCCGAAGGCCGGGTCGGGGAGGCCGGTCTTCGCGTCCAGCGAGACCATGTGA
The DNA here is from genome assembly GCF_947581915.1 of Candidatus Palauibacter scopulicola. Taxonomy (NCBI): domain Bacteria; kingdom Pseudomonadati; phylum Gemmatimonadota; class Gemmatimonadia; order Candidatus Palauibacterales; family Candidatus Palauibacteraceae; genus Candidatus Palauibacter; species Candidatus Palauibacter scopulicola. The sequence continues at coordinate 32,727 of NZ_CANPWG010000067.1, read as the reverse complement.
TAGGCGGGGGTGATGAGAAGCACCCGTTCCTCGGCGCCATCCGTCCAGTAGCCGACGCCGCGCCCGGAGTTGCCGCGCGGGGCGTTCCGGCCGCGTTCGCCCTCGTCGAGCCGATACATCCAGAGCGTCTCGCCCGTCTCCGGGTCGATCGCCACCGCCGCCCGCCGGAATCCCGCCGTCGCATAGAGGACCCCGTTCGCGTACAGCGGGGTCACGCGGTAGTAGCCCTCGGGGGTCCGACCGAAGTTGCGCGCCTGCCAGCGCCACGCGATCTCCAGGTCAGCGACATTCGAGGCGTCGATCTGGGCGAGCGGCGCGTAGCGCGTGGACCCGGCGTCCCCGGCCCAGTAGCGCCATTCTCCGTCCGTCGTACCGGACTGCGCGGCCAGCGCCGAAGGCCCGGCGCCGAGCCCCATGCCGAGCCCCATGCCGAGCAGGACCAGGCTGAAACACCTGTGGCTTCCCTTCATCCGTTCCACTCCGCGTGACGTGTGCGAAGCTCCAAGCGACCCCCGGGGCTTTCTCCGGCAACGCCCTACAGTCCGATGCGACGCTCCGGCGGGCAACACTTCGCCCGTCTCGACAGCTCGGCCGAAAGCTCGCGGATTCCCGGGACACGACACTAGATTTCGCGCCGTCGGAAGCACGGGAGATCCATGAAGCTTCGAGGTCTGGCGGTACTGACGGCGGCGATGGCGTCCGTCATGTCGTGTGGCGGTGGGGCGACCGGCCCTCGGGGCAGCCTGTGCGACACGCGGCATGGGACCGAGGTGTGCGTGGACCGGCCCGAGTACCGGTCCGGCGAGGCCATCGTCATCACCACGCGCAACGTGTCCAACGGTTCGATCTTCAAGGATTGCGGTACGACCGCCGTCCCCGCGCCGGACTCCGAGGACGAGTTCAGGCCGGCCTACAATCCGCGACGGCGCTGCGGTGCGACGGTCACGCGAACCGAAATCGTGGAGCGCATGGTGAGACTCGAACCTGGAGCATCGACCCGGGAGACCCTCCGGTTGGGTTACTCCCCGCAGGACTTCTTTCATGTGACCGTATGGCTGCTGACGCTGGATGGGGAGCTGGCTTTCGACACGCCGGCGACGAGCGGCGTGTTCGTCATCTTCCCGGGAGCGAACAACTGAACCAGGAACCCCTGAGCCTCCGGAGACCGAAGTTGTCGCGCGGGTTGCTCCTCTCCCTTTCGGTCGCCCTTTTCGCGCTGTCGTGCGGTGAGGACGCCACCGGCCCCGTGGGCTCGCTCTGCGCGACCCAGCATGGCCTCGAGGTCTGCGTGGACCGGTCCGAATACGAACCCAGGGAGTCGATCACCGTCACCACACGCAACGTGTCCGGCGCCCGAATCTTCAAGGACTCGTGCGCGACCAAGCCCGTGGGCGTGACCAACCTCGAAGTGGAGTTCGAGGCGTTCTACAACCCCACGCTGCACTGCGGCCGAGGAGCCACCCGCGCCGACATCCTCGAGCACATGGTCGAACTCGAACCCGGCGCCTCGACGCGGGAGACCGTGACGCTCCCGTTCTTCTCCTTCCAGGGCTGGTATCGCGTGAACGTGTGGCTGCTGGATGCGGAAGGGGACCTCGCGGTCGACACTCCGGCGGCGAGCGGGATCTTCCAGGTCTTCCCCTCCGTAGGGGAGTAGGTGCCCGTGGCAAACCCGGCCGGCCTGCTTCGCGCCCACCCGTCGCGAGCGCTCCTGTTCGCGCTCGCCGCGGCGGGGCTCCCGGCGGCCGCGCCTTCGGCGGGCCAGGCGCCGGCCGCGCCGCATGAATACCATGCGCTGGCCGCCGTCTCACCGCCTGCGATCGACGGAGCGCTCGATGACGCGGCCTGGCGGGCTGTCCCGTGGACGGAGCCCTTCGTCGACATCCGGGGCGAGGGCTGGCCCGAACCCCACCTGGCGACGCGCGCGAAGATCGTCTGGGATGAACGCTTCCTCTACGTGGGTGCCGAACTCGAGGAACCGCACCTCTGGGCCACGCTGGCCGAGCGCGACGCCATCCTCTACCGGGAACACGACTTCGAGGTCTTCCTGGATCCGGACGGCGACGGTCTCGCCTACTACGAACTCGAGATCAACGCGCTCGGGACCGAGTTCGACCTCTTCCTCGATAAACCGTACCGCCGAAAGGGAAGCGCGGACATCGCCTGGGACATCGAGGGGCTGCGCACCGCGGTGCGCCTCGACGGCACGCTGAACGACCCCTCCGACGAAGACACCGGCTGGTCGGTCGAGATCGCCATTCCCTGGTCGGCGCTGCGTCCGCCCGGCGCCCCCGCGGAGGCGGCGGTCGCGGCCCCGCACCCCGGCGATGTCTGGCGCGTGAACTTCTCGCGCGTGCAGTGGCCGCTCGGGGTCGAGGACGGGCGATACCGGAAGTTGCGGGAGCCCGCGGACTGGAGCGACCATCCCGAAGACAACTGGGTGTGGTCGCCGCAGGGTGAGATCGACATGCACATACCCGAGAGGTGGGGCGTCGTGCGCTTCGTCACCGACCGGGACGCGTCCCCGTGAGGCGCAGGGAGTTCGTCCGGGCCGCCGGCGGCGCGGCGGCGCTGGGGGCGGCGCTCCCCGCCTGCGCGTTCCCGCCCGACCGGGAGACGCCCCCCGAAGCGTCCTTCACGCTGTGGACGTGGGTGCACGGCGACCGCGACCGCGACGCCGCCGGCTGGCGCGAACGGTTCGCCCGGCTGCGCGAGGCCGGCTTCCACGCCGTCCTCGTGGGTGGCGGCGATATCGATCTCGTCTCGGGAGCCGCCCGCGCCGAGGGACTCGAGTATCACCGCTGGTTCTGGACGATGAACCGCAACGGCGACGCGTGGGTGCAGGAGAACCATCCGGAGTGGTTCACGGTGAGCCGCAACCTGGAGAGTTCGCTCGATCATCCCCCGTACGTCGGGTACTACAAGTGGGTCTGCCCTTCGCGCGGCCCCGTGCGCGAATACCTCCGCGGACGCATCGCGGAGCTCGCCGCCGACCCGGCGGTGGACGGCGTCCACCTCGACTACGTGCGCCACTGCGACGTCATCCTCCCCCGCGCCCTCTGGGAGACCTATGACCTCGTGCAGGATGTCGAGCACCCGGAGTTCGACTTCTGCTACTGCGACGTCTGCCGCGAGCAGTTTCGCGCCCGGGACGGGCGGGATCCGCTGGAGATCCCCGATCCGCCCGCCGACGAGGCCTGGCGCCGCTTCCGGTGGGACTCCGTGACCGGCGCCGTGCGCGAACTCGCCGAGGCGGCCCACGAGCACGGGAAGCCCATCACGGCCGCCGTCTTCCCGACCCCCTCCATCGCCCGCACGCTGGTCCGCCAGGACTGGGACCGGTGGCCCCTGGACCGCTTCTTCCCGATGCTCTACCAGAGTTTCTACCTGGAGGACATCCCCTGGATCGGCGCCGGCGTGCGCGAGGGGATCGCGGCCCTCGAGGCGGCGGCTTCCACGGCGGGCACGCGCGACGCCCCGCCGCTGAACGCCGGACTCTACCTGCCCGCGCTCGATCCCGCCGCGCTGGCGGAGGCCGTCGCGACCGCGCGCGAGGCGGGCGCCGCCGGCGTGTCGACGTTCGAGATGGACGGCCTCACCGACGAACACCTCGCCGCCCTCCGCGACGCCACGACGTAGCAGTCCGCGCAAGGGCCCCGCATCGGGCTCTTGTCCGCCGGGGACGAGCCCACCAACATCGATGGACCGCGACGGGCCACCGCCAACCGCAGGAGTCTGCCATGTCTCGCCGCATCCTCGGACTCGGAATCCTCGCCGTTCTCGTCTCCGCCGTCCCCGCCTCCGGCCAGCGCCGCGCGATGACGATCGTGGATCTCATCGACATCCCCGGCCTCGCCGACCCCCGGATATCGCCCGACGGATCGGAGGTGCTCTACGTGAGGACGGACACCGACTGGGAAGCCAACGGCACCGTTTCCCACATCTGGCGCGTCGCGATGGACGGCTCCGGCACGACGCGCATGACGAACGGGGAGGGCGGCGAATCGAGCCCGCGGTGGTCGCCCGGCGGCTCGCGCATCGCCTTCGTCGCGAACCGGCACGACACGGAACACAACCAGGTGTTCGTGATGCCGGCTGGCGGCGGCGAGGCCGGCGCCGTGAGCGAACACCCGACGCCCGTGAGTTCGATCTCGTGGTCCGGCAATGGCGACTGGATCTACTTCACGGCGGTCGATGAGAAGTCCGAGGCCGAGAAGGCGCGCGAAGCGGTCAACGACAACGTGTTCCGCTATGAGGAGGACAAGCTCCCGACCGGACTGTGGCGCGTTTCGAGCGAGGGCGGGGCGGCGGAGCGCGTGACGGAGCCCGGCCTGATGGTCCGGGGGTATTCGGTCTCCCGCGACGGGACGCTCCTCCTCGTGCAGCTGGCGCCCACTCCGATGTTCGACGACCTGCTCAACTCGGAGCTGTGGGTGATGGGCCCCGATGGGACGGGCCCGCGCCGGATCACCGACAATCACGTGGGGGAGGTGGGAGCCTCGCTCTCCCCCGACAACGGCCACGTGCTCTTCGTCGCGAACACCAACGACGAACTGAGCGACTTCTATTTCAACCAGCGCCTGTTCGTCGTCCCGACCGCTGGCGGCGACCCCGTCTCGGTAGTGCCCGGCGGAAGCTTCGACGTGAACGCGGCCGTGTGGTCCCGCGACGGCCGCTCGATCTATTTCCGCGCGAACACCGGCGTCCGCCAGCAGATCTACCGCGTGCCCGCCGATGCCTCGGATGCGGGGCGGGCCGAAGCGGTCACCGAGGGAGACCACTCGGTCGGCGCCTGGGACTACCACCCCTCATCCGGCGCACACCTCTATTCCGTCAGCAGTTCGACCAACGCGGGGGACCTGTGGGCGAACGCGGGATCCGGCCAGCCACGGCAGGTCACCCATCTCTTCGACTACCTCGCCGAGGAGTTCCTCCTGCCGCGCATGGAGGCCGTTCAGTACGCGGGCGACGACGGCGTCGAGGTGGAGGGTCTCATCTTCTATCCCATCGACTACCGGGAAGGCGAGCGCTATCCGCTCGTCGTGCAGACGCACGGCGGCCCCCCGTCCTCCGACAAGTTCCGCTTCGCGCGCTCGAGCAACTACGAAACCGTGCTCGCCGCCCGCGGCTGGTTCGTCTTCAAGCCCAACTATCGCGGGTCCACCGGATACGGCGACGACTTCCTGCGCAACATGATCGGCAACTACTTCGACCAGGCCCACAAGGACGTGATGGCCGGCGTGGACTATCTCGTCGAGCGCGGACTCGTGGACGGCGACCGCATGGCGAAGATGGGCTGGAGCGCCGGCGGCCACATGACGAACAAGATCATCACGTACACGGACCGCTTCAAAGCCGCGTCCTCGGGCGCGGGGGCCGTGAACTGGATGTCGATGTACGCGCAGTCCGATGTCCGCATCTACCGCACGCCGTGGTTCGGCGGCACGCCCTGGTCCGAGGACGCCCCGATCGAGCAGTACATGGCGGACTCGCCGCTCTTCGACCTCCACAAGGTCGTGACCCCGACCCTCGTGCTCGTCGGGGAGAACGACGAGCGCGTGCCGATGCCGCAGTCCGTCGAACTGTACCAGGGGCTGAAGCACAACGGCGTCCCGACACACCTCTACGTGGCGCCCGAGCAGGGACACGGCTGGGTCGAACTGCAACAGCGCCTGTTCAAGGCGAACGTCGAACTGGACTGGTACTACCGCTGGGTGCTGGGCGAGGAATACGAGTGGGAGACCTCCCCCGTCCACCCCGACGGGAAAGCGGCCGTTACCACCGCTGGCGGATAGCCTGGGGGCCAGCGGGCAGCCGAGGAGCCGGCGGGCAGCCCGGGCGGAAGGACCTTGAATCTGTACAAGTAGTTGTATAGGTTCTTGTACATGATCAGGGTCAACGTTGCCGCCGCCCGGGCCGATCTGGCTCGGTATCTCGCCCGCGTGGAGCGCGGCGAGACCGTCACGCTGTGCCGGCGCAACGTGCCTATCGCGGAGATCCGCCCCCTGCCCTCGACGCCGGTCCGGGAACGGCCGATCGGCATCGACCGAGGCATGAAGGTGCCGGAGAGTTTCTTTGAGCCTCTCCCGGACGACCTGCTCCGAGCCTTCGGAGGAGTCGGCGACGAGCCGTGAGGCTGCTCGTCGACACGTGTACGTTCCTGTGGCTGGCGGCGGCGGACTCCCGGCTTTCGCGGGCGGCGGAGGCGGCGTGCCGGGATCCGGGCAACACCGTGTACCTGAGCGCTCTCTCGGCCTGGGAAATCGCGATCAAGCACCGCCTCGGACGGTTGCCGCTCCCGGAGTCGCCCGTCCGCTACGTCTCGAGCCGGCGCGAGTGGCTGGAACTCGAACCGCTCCCCTTCGATGAGGCGTCGGCGGTCCCCGAAGTGCTCCTGCCGGTGCTCCATGCGGACCCCTTCGACCGCGGTCTCGTCTCGCAGGCGATCGTGAACGGATTGACGATCGTCACGCCCGACGAGGCGATCTCCTCGTATCCGGCTCCCGTCCTCTGGTGACCATCTCGGGTGCTGGACGGCTTGCCGCGAGGTCGGTACCGTCTTCGCCGGCTGTCCGGCAGGGCTCGACAAGGGGAATCATGAGATGAAAAGCGCGTGGAGCGAGCGCGAGGCGGCGGAGTTCGTCGAACGGTACGCCGCCGACGGCATCGGGGAGGATCTCGCGCTGCGGGTGTACACGACGCGGCTCCTGGGGTCCGAGCCGCGGCTCGTGATGCACGGCGGGGGCAACACGTCGGTCAAGGGCCGCGCGCGCGACGTGACCGGGACCGACCTGGACGTGCTGTACGTGAAGGGGAGCGGGTGGGACATGGGGACGATCGAGCCGCCCGGCCTCCCCGCGGTGCAACTCGATCCCCTTCTGGGGCTGGCGGAGATCGACGCCCTGTCCGACGAGGACATGGTGAACCTGCAGCGCCGCAACCTGCTCGACTCGAAGGCGCCAAACCCGTCCGTGGAGACGCTCCTGCACGCGTGGGTGCCGCGCACGTTCATCGACCACACGCACGCGAACGCGGCGCTCGTCCTCACGGACCAGCCGCACGGCGAAGAGATCTGCCGCGAGGTCTACGGCGACCGCGCCGCGATCGTGCCCTACATCATGCCCGGCTTCGACCTCGCGAAGGCCGCGAAGGCGGCGGCGGACGCCCACCCGGAGGCGGAAGGACTCGTCCTCCTCAAGCACGGGCTGTTCACGTTTGGGGACACGGCGCAGGAGGCGTACGAACTCATGATCGAGTGGGTGAGCCTCGCCGAAGCCCGCATCGAGCGCGGGCGTGGGAGCGTGTTTGCCGCTGCCGCGATGCCCGGGGCGGTCGCCTCCGCGAGCGAGATCGCGCCTGCCATCCGCGGCATGCTGACGAACCGGCAGCGCGGCGAGGCGCATGAGGGTGAGACGGCTGCGTTCGAGCGCTTCATTCTGGAACACCGCACAAGCCCGGCCATCCTCGCCTACGTCGGCGGCTCGGAGCTGTCGCGCTACAGCCAGGTCGGCACGGTGACGCCCGACCACGCGATCCGCACGAAGCCGCTGCCCGTCGTGCTCCCCGCGCCGCCCGCCGGCGACCTCGCCGCCTGGACCCGGGAGGCGCGGGCCGCGGTCGAAGCCTACCGAACGGCGTACACGGCCTACTTCGAGCGCCACAACCCGCGCTACGACGGGACGAAGCGCATGCTCGACCCGAGCCCGCGCGTGGTCCTCGTGCCGGGCGTCGGCCTCTTCGCGAGCGGCCGTGACGCAGGCGGGGCGGCCGCGGCGGCCGACCTCGCCGAGACCACGGTCGACGTCATCACGGACGCGGAGAGCATGGACCGCTTCGAGAGCATCACCGAGGCGGAACTGTTCGACATCGAGTACTGGTCGCTCGAACAGGCGAAGCTGGCCGGCGCGAAGGAGAAGGCGCTGGCCCGTCACGTCGTGGTCGTCACGGGCGGCGCGGGCGCGATCGGCCGGGCCACGGCCGCCGGGTTCCGGGCCGCCGGCGCCGAGGTCGCCCTCTTCGACCTCCCGGGCCCCGCGCTCGACGCCGCCGGTGAGGCCGGAGCGGGGCTCGCCGTCCCATGCGACGTGACGGACGACGCGTCCGTCGACCGCGCGTTCGGCATCGTCGCCGCCCGCTTCGGAGGCGTCGACATCCTCGTCTCGAACGCCGGGGCAGCCTGGCGCGGCCCCATCGCCGACGTGACGGACGACGTGCTGCGGGAGAGCTTCGAGCTGAACTTCTTCGCCCACCAGCGCGTCACCCGCGCGGCCGTGCGCACCATGCGCGCCCAGGGGACGGGCGGCTGCCTCCTCTTCAACGTCTCCAAGCAGGCCGTCAACCCGGGCCCGGACTTCGGCCCCTACGGACTGCCGAAGGCGGCGACCCTCGGACTCGTGCGCCAGTACGCCATCGAACACGGCTGGGAGGGCATCCGGTCGAACGGGGTCAACGCCGACCGCATCCGGAGCGGCGTGCTCACCGACGAGATGATCGCGGCCCGCTCCGAGGCGCGCGGCGTGACCGAGGACGCCTACATGCGCGGCAACCTCCTCGGCCGCGAGGTCCGAGCCGAGGATGTTGCCGGGGCCTTCGTCTCCCTCGCCCTCGCCCGCGCGACGACGGGCGCGATCCTCACCGTGGACGGCGGCAACGTCGCCGCCGCCCTCCGCTGACCGCGAAACGCAAAGGACCGGGCATGAAGCTCCTCGGCCGAGTTGTCCCGCTTGCGACATGCATCGTCCTCGCCGCCTGCGCGCCGCAGGCGGAGGGGCCCGGCTGGCCGGGCGAGACGTGGCCCGTTTCCACGGCGGAGGCGGAGGGCGTGGACCCGGTCGCGATCGACTCGCTGATCGCCGACATCGACGCCGGGCGGTACGGCCTCATCGACCAGTTTCTCCTCATCCGCAACGGGCGCGTGATCGCGGACCGCCGCTGGGACCACGGCGCGCGCTACGCCGAACTTCTCACCGCGCAGGAGGACACGGCCGACCACCAGTACAACTACGATCACCCCTCATGGCACCCGTACTACCGGGACACGGACCTGCACTCGCTCCAGTCCGTGACCAAGAGCGTGACCTCGGTCGCGTTCGGCATCGCCGTGGACGAGGGCCACATCCCGGGCGCGGAAGCGTCGGCCTGGCCGTATTTCGAGGCGTACGGCGTCGATCTCGCCGACCCTCGCCGCGCCGCCACCACGCTCGAGGACTTCCTCACCATGCGGAGCGGGATCGACTGGGCCGTCCCCGGCCAGACGTACGACGACGGTACCCACCCCACAGTCGTACTGGAGGCGAGCGACCGGTGGATCGACTACGTCGTCGCGCAACCCGTGGGGACGGATCCCGGCACCCGCTTCGACTACAACGACGGCGTGAGCGTCCTGCTGGGGAAGGTCGTGCGCGAGGCCAGCGGGCAGCGGCTCGACGCGTGGGCGGAGGAACGCCTCTTCCGTCCCATCGGGATCGACGAGTACTACTGGAAGATCGCCCCCGACGGCGAAGTCGACAGCGAGGGCGGCCTCTACCTGTCCACCCACGACCTCGCCCGCGTCGGCTACCTCATGCTCCGGGGCGGGGAATGGGACGGCCGGCAGGTCGTCTCCCGGCAATGGGTCGAGACCTCGACCTCACCCGTCGTGCCCGACGTCGCCCCCGACAACGACCGGCCCGACACGGGCTACGGATACCAGTGGTGGGTGCCGGTGCACGAGGACGGCGAAACGCGCGTATTCGCGGGGAACGGCTACGGAGGCCAGTTCATCCACATCGTGCCCGAACACGACCTCATCTCCGTCTTCAACGGCTGGACGCTCCACGAGCAGCCCGAACTCTTCAGCTGGACCGCCCTCCAGGACCGCATCCTCCCCGCCATCGTCCCCGCGGACGACGCCTCCCCCTGAACGCGGCTCAGGCGGGTTCGAGGCGGGCGGCGTGGCGCTCGATCTCGGCGGCCAGTTGCTCCATCTTGGCGAGGACGGTGGTTTCGTCGATCGTTTCCAACGCGCGGTCTCGCATCGCCCAGCGGCCGTCGACCATCACCGAGCGGACGTCGTCGCGGCCCACCGTGTAGACGAGATGTCCGTACACGTCGTACATCGGCGTCAGGTGCGGGCGGTCGAGGTCGATCAGGATGAGGTCGGCCCGGTAGCCTTCCGCGAGCTGCCCGACGCGGTTGCCCAGCCCCAGCGCCTCCGCCCCGACCGTCGTCGCCATGCGGACGATTTCAAGCGCGGGCGTGATGACCGGATCCATGTGAACGCCCCGCTGCAACAGCCCCGCGAAGCGCATCGCGGTCCACATGTCGAGATCGTTCGAACTCACCGGCCCGTCCGTGCCGAGCGCCACCGGGATGCCCTCCTCCAGCATGCGCGCGACCGGCGCGATCCCAGACCCGAGCTTCAGGTTCGAGAGCGGATTGTGAAGGACCGCCGCCCCCGCCCGCCGCAGGCGCACGAAATCGTCGTCGTCCAGGTGGACGCAATGCGCGAGCACCGTGCGCGCGTCGAGGATGCCGAGTTCGTCGAGGTGCGCGACCGGCGTACGCCCGAAACGTTCGATCGTCTGCCGCACCTCGGTGGCCGTCTCGGAGCAGTGCGTGTGAAAGAGGATCCCGTCGCGGTCGGCGAGGCCGCGCGCCGCCCGCATGCCGTCCGGCGACACCGTGAGCGCGTTGTGCGGCTGCACGCACGGTGTGATCAGCGGCTCCTCGGCGTAGCGGTCCAGCCAGCGCTCGCCCGTCGCGATCCTGTCCTCCACGGAGACGCCGTCGGGTCCGTCGAAGTCGAAGAAGATCGGCCCGGTGACGAGCCGGAAGCCGGCCCCCAGCGCCGCGTCGGCGGCGGCCTCCGGGAACCAGAACATGTCGAGCGCGCACGTCGTCCCGCTCCGGATCATCTCCGCCAGCGAGAGCCGCGCGCCCAGTTCGACGCTCTCGCGGCTGACGAACTCGCGCTCGGAGATCCAGAGACGCTCCAGCCACGCCTCGAGCGGCAACTCCTCCACCAGGCTCCGGAAGAGGGAATCGCCCAGGTGCGTATGCGCGTTCACGAGCCCCGGCATGAGGAGGCGCCCGGTCGCGTCGATCGTTTCGGCGGCCTCGCAGCCCGCGAGTTCCTCGCGGGTCCCGACGGCGGCGATCTCCCCCTCCCGCACCGCGACCGCGCCGGTGTCGAGAATCCGTTCCCCGGCGTCCATCGTGACGACGAGCGGGCCGAGGATGAGCGTGTCTACAGGTTCCATGGGACGGCAATCTTGGCCGCCCTCCGGCCCGCCCGCTAGTTTTCCGGCACGGCCCCGTAGCTCAGGCGGATAGAGCGCGGGATTCCTAATCCCGAGGCCGCTGGTTCGAGTCCAGCCGGGGTCACTCTCAGGCACGCCCGTCGGATGGCCGATCCGGCAGGCGTTCCAGGTCGGCAGTTGACGTCGAGATCCACATGATTCTCGTTGTTAACGTGATCCCACGTCACAACCAGGCTACCGGCGGCGTTGCAGGGTGAGGGCACGACCTTTCGATTGCCTGTAACTCTCCAGAGGTGAGGTCGCCGGGAAACCGGCGAGCCGCGGGAAGTGTCAGACTTGTTGCTGTGGGGGACGGGGCGGGGGCGCCGAGGACCGAAGGGGGAACCATGATTGATCCTGTCCGGCTTGACTCGGAACTCGCGAGGATCATCGAGATCCTCGATCCTGCCGAGCAGGTTCCTGTGATCATCTACACGAGCGGACCGGACGCTCTCGCGTTGGTGCGTGCGAAGCTCAAGCAAAAGCAGATTCGTAGCTCATTGGATCGACTGCACGCGCTGTCGGCTTGGGTAGCGGTGGGCCGTCTTCGGAGCTTCATGGAATCCGATCTCGTGATCGGACTCGAAATGGCCCAACCTGTCGAGGTCAAGCACGCTACGTGCTGATCCAGTTCCGCGGCCGCGATGGGTTCGACGAGCCCGGGGGCGCTGACCGCCGACCCGGGCTCGTTTCCTTCTAGGGGTGGATCGCGTCCGCGCCGCCCTCGGCATACCTGAAGACATCTCTGTTTCGGGTAAGGGAGTTCGCGTCGCCGTAATCGATACGGGCGTGGATGCGACACACCCTGATCTCGACGGCAGGATCGATCTGGACGCAAGCAAGAACTACGGGCTTACCCGCGGTCTCGACGATTACGCTGGGCACGGTACTCACATCGCGGGGATCATCGCGGGAGATGCTGCACTGGTGCAACGAGGGCCTCAGCTCGAAGCCTTCGGAGCGCCCCCGTCCAACCAGTGAACGCTGACCAGCCCATCACCGCGTTCAGTTGCCGGTCAGGTTCACTCGCACGTACCAGAGGCGGCCCGCCACGCCGTAGGGGGACTCGGAGGGGTACTCCATCGTCCAGAGTTGGGCCACGGCGTCGTCCGGGAGGCGGTTCGGCAGGCGGTCGAGCAGGTTGTTCGCGCCGACGCCCACCCGGATGCGGTCGCCCACCCGGAAGCTGACTTCCAGGTCGGCGATGGTCGCCGCGTCGATCGTGACGTTCTCCTCGAAGATGAACGGGGTCGTGACGGAGCCGATCCGGTTCAGGCCGAACCTCGCGCCGAGACCCTGAGCGAACCGGATGTCGGCGCTGACGCCGATCCGCTGCCCGGGTTGGGCGTCCTCGATCAGCGTGCGCTGGGTGTCTCCGATGAAGTCCTCGTTGCGGTTCGCGGTGATCTTCGTGCTGTTCCGGTGCAGGCTGGCCCCCAGGTCCGCGGCCCCCCAGTCCATGCCGCGGAAGCGCCAGGTCGCCGCCACGTCGAACCCCTGCGTGCGCGTGTCGATCGCGTTGGTCCAGAACGCCACGGCGTCCACCGGCCGACCCTGGAACTGCGCGCCGGGCCGCAGCCCGTGGCTCGGATCGAGGCTCCGGGTCAGGGCGATCGCGTCGCTGACGGCGACGCGGTAGTAGTCCGCCGTCACCAGCAGACCGGCGTCGTTGGAATAGACGAGTCCGCCCGTAAAGCTGAGCGACGTCTCGTGGTCCAGCGAGCAGGCCCCGAAATCGGAACACGCGATCGGATCGCCCTCGGGCAGGAATCCGGCGCTCACCAGGCCCTCGCTGCCGCCCACGAAGCCGATCGTGTTGAACCCCCGCTGCGGGAGTCGCGGCGCCCGGAAGCCGGTGGAGACGGCGGCGCGGAGCGCGGCGCCCGTTTCGCCCAGTCCCACGCGGCCGGCCAGCTTGCCGGTCACCGAGCTTCCGGCGTCCGTGTAGTGCTCGAAACGGAGCGCGCCGCCCAGCGTGCGACCGCTCGGCGAGCGCAACTCCATGTCGGCGTACGCTCCGACGCTGTTGCGGTCCTGTTCGCTCAGCGAAGCCGAGGTTGTGCTGTATCCGGGGTAGCCCTGCATCCCGCAGCTCGCGTAGGCCGTCCCGTCGTTCTGATGATGAGCCGCCGGGAAGCTGCCGGGCGTATCGCTCGGCCCGCACGCCCACGAGGCCCGGTCGCCCGCTTCCATCCAGTACGAATCCCTCCGGAAGGCGCCGCCGACGGCCAGAAACGCCGGGGTCGAACCCACCTCGAGCTCCCGCGTCGCGTCGGCGTTCAGCGTCCACTGCCGCACGTTGAGTCCGCCGCTGAACGTGTTCCTCGGTCCGGCGTTGGCCGCGATGGAGGCTCCGTCGGCGCCGGGATTCATGGCCAGGAACTCGGCCGCGTACGACGGGTTGATCGAGTTCTCGGCGCCGAAGGCGAACCGGCCGTGCCCGAACCCGAGACTGAGGTCTCCCGACCACTCGCCCACGTCGCCCCGCAGCCCCGCCACGGCGGACTTGTCCATGAGGTCCGACTCCTCGACGGGGAAGAAGCCGTCCGGATAGACGTAGCTGACCGAACGGGGCACCCAGTCCGCCTTGCGGTACAGGCCGTCCGAGACCGCTTCGCGCGCGGAGTATCCCCCGAACGCGTAGAACTCGGCCGATTCTCCGACCGGGACGGCGGCGTTGGCCATGAACGCCGCGCCCCGGTAGTCCGGCTCGCCGTTTCGCTGCAACTGGATGACCTTCCCGCCATCCGCGCAGGGACCGTAGGACGGATCGGGGCCGAAGCAGGTGGGAGCCACGCCCGCCCGGTTCGTGACCTCCTGCCGCGCGACCTCCATCGTGATGTTGAAGAAGCCGTCGCCGAGCGGCACCCCGGCGTTGGCCGACGTGAACAGCCGCAATCCGTCGCCCCGCGAGGTTCGACCGAGGAAGGTGGCCGCGCTCACCCCGCTCGCGTCGTCCTTGAGCACGATGTTGATCACGCCGGCGATCGCGTCGGAGCCGTACTGCGAAGCCGCGCCCTCGCGCAGGACTTCGATCCGTTCGATGGCGTGGACCGGAATCGCGCGCAGATCCGTGCCCGTCGTCCCCTGCCCGGCCGCCGCGAGCAGCTTCGCGAAGGCGACGCCGTGCCGCCGCTTGCCGTTGACGAGGACGAGCACCTAGTCGCCGTTCATGCCGCGCAACGTGGCGACGTGGAGCGCCGCGCCGTCGCCGGCGGACAACCGCGTGGAGTTGAAGGAGGGCGCGATGCGGCCGAGCACCTCCGCAAGGTCGATTTCTCCCATGCGCGCGATTTCCTCGGCGCCGTAGATGTCCACGGGAACGGCAAGCGTGGCGGGATCCGCGACCCCGGCCCGCGACCCCACCACGACCTCGAGTTCCTGGACCACGACCACCGTGTCCGGCGGTTCCTGGGCGGAGGCCGGGCCCGTCGAAGCAAGGACTGCGAAGACCGCCGCAGCGAGGAACGAAGTTTGAGTTTTCATGGTCATTCTCCCCCGTCCAGGCACCCTCCGGGACACGGCGCCGCGACACCCGCCGCAGGCTCACCGATTTCTGAGACACCACACAACGTGTCATTATGCATCAAACGATCCGGGGGTTACACCCCCAGGGAGGCACCATGGCACGCAGCCGACTCCGTCCCTCGTTCATCCTTGCGGGAATCGCGGTTCTCGCCGTCGCCTACCTTCTCGTGCAGGTGGCGCCGGAGCGGGAGGGTTCGGGAGCGATGGGAGGCCCTGACTCGCACGCGGACCTCGTCGCGTTATTCGACGAATGGCGGGAATTCGAGCGCCCCGCGTTCACGGATGGCGTGCCCGACTACTCGGCGCCGGCGATGGCGCGCCAGCGGCAGGCACTTCCACGGTGGCAGGCGCGGCTGGGCAGCGGCGCCCCCGAGGGCTGGTCCGTGCCGGAGCAGATCGACTGGCACCTGGTCCGCGCCGAGATGAACGGGCTCGACTTCGATCACCGCGTGCGCCGTCCATGGGCGCGCGACCCCGGTTTCTACGTGACGATCTTCGCGGCGGAGAGCGACGTGCCGGCCCACGAAGGGGCGGTCATCCACGGTTGGATCGACCTCTGGACCTACGACTACCCGCTCTCGGAGGCGGATGCCGCCGAACTCGCGGGCCGCATCGGCGCGACGCCCGCGCTCCTCGAGCAGGCGCGCGAAAACCTCGCGGACTCGAACGCGCGCGACCTCTGGCTTGCCGGCCCGCGGGCCTTTCGGGGCCAGGTGCGGGACCTCGACGACCTCGCGGCGCGGGTGGCCGGGACGAGCGCCGCGCTCGACCGGTCCATCGCCGACGCCCGCGCCGCCTCGGAGGCGTTCATCGCCTGGCTGGAGGAGGAGGCGCCCTCCCGCACCGGACCCTCCGGCGTGGGACGGGAGAACTACACGTGGTACATGCAGAACGTGCACCTCGTCCCGTATTCGTGGGAGGAACAGGTCACGATCATGCGGCGCGAACTCGCCCGCGCCCACTCTTCCATGCGGTTGGAAGAGAACCGCAACCGGCACCTGCCGGAACTCGAGCGCATCGCCTCGGCGGAGGAATACGACCGGAGGCTGAACGAATCCGTCGACCGCTACATGCGCTTCCTGGACGAGGAGGAGGTGCAGACGACGGAGGAGTGGATGGCGCCGGCCCTCCGCGCCGTGAACGGGAGCTTCACGCCCGCCGAACCCGGCGAGATCCGGAACTTCTTCTCCGAGGTGAACTACCGCGACCCGGACGCCTTCCGGCCGCACATGCACCACTGGATCGAACTCGCGCAGATGCGGGTGGACCCGCACGCGAGCCCGATCCGGGCCACGCCATCCCTCTACAACATCTTCGACTCCCGCTCGGAGGGACTCGCCACGGGGGTGGAGGAGATGTTCATGCACCTCGGGCTGCTCGAGGGTTCGCCACGGTCGCGCGAACTCACTTGGATCATGCTGGCCCAGCGGGCGGCGCGGGCGCTGAGCGGCCTCTACCTGCACGGCGAGGTGTTCGACATGGAGGAGGCCGTGGCCCATGCCATGAAATGGACGCCGCGGGGCTGGCTGCCGGACGGCGCCCTCGTGCGCGGCGAGCAGAGCCTCTACCTGCGGCAGCCGGGGTACGGGACGAGCTACGTGACCGGGAAGATCCAGATCGAGGAACTGCTCTCGGAGTACGCCATCCAGGAGGGCGGCGACTTCAGCGTGAAGCGGTTCTTCGATGCCTTCTACGACATCGGGGTCATCCCCATCGTCCTCACCCGCTGGGAGATGATCGGAGAGAAGGATCCCGTCCTGGGGGCGAACTGACGCCGCCGATGGCGCGGGACGCCCCGTGAGCGCGACGTGGATGCAGACGGCGCGACGGCTCCTCCCGCGGCTCGCGAGCCTGTCGCGCCGGATCCGGCCCACGTTCCACCTCGACTCGGTGAACGGCCTGAGCGCCGGGCGCGTGCGCGACCTGGGCGTCGAGGCCGTCCTGTGGGACGTCGACGGCACGCTGATGGCGCACCACGCCGGACGCGTGGATCCGGCGCTCGCGGCCGGGTTCGAGGACCTGCTCCGGGCGCCGGGGCTGCGGCACGCGATCGTCTCCAACTGCCAGGAGGCGCGCTTCGCCGAGTTGGGGGAGATCTTCCCCGCGGTCCCGGTGCTGCTCGGATACGAGACCGGGGCCGGGGCGGCATTCCGCGTCCGCCGCGGACCGCGCGCGTCGTGGCGCGGCCCCGGCGCGGCGGCGGCTTCCTCCACCGGCGACGGGACCCCCGGGGAGCTGCGGCCGATCCGCAAGCCGAGCCGCCGGCTCGTGCGAGCCGCGCTCGAGGAGCTGGATATCGCGGACCGTCCGGAGGCGGCGCTGATGGTGGGGGACCAGTACTTCACGGACATCGCGTCGGCGAACCTGGCCGGCGTTCGCTCCGCGAAGGTGCCCACCCTGCACCGGGCCAGCTTCCCGGCCCCGGTCCGCTGGTCGCAGCGGCTCGAGGCGGTGCTTTACCGGCTGAAGCACGGCCTTCCGCGGCCGGGCGGCGCTTGACGGACCCGGTCCTCGCCGCGATCGAGCGGGAGGTCACGGCCTGCCGGAAGTGCCCGCGGCTCGTCGAGTGGCGCGAGCGCGTGGCGCGGGAACGCCGGGCCGCCTTCCGCGACGACACGTACTGGGGCCGTCCGGTGCCGGGCTTCGGCGATCCGGCCGCGCGCCTCCTCATCGTCGGGCTCGCCCCGGCCGCGCACGGCGCCAACCGCACCGGGCGCATGTTCACCGGTGACCGGTCCGGCGACTGGCTCTACCGCGCCCTGCACCGCGCCGGGTTCGCCTCGCAGCCCGACTCGACCGCCCGGCACGACGGGCTGGTGCTCCGGGGCGCCTGGGTGACCGCCGCCGTGCGCTGCGCCCCGCCCGCAAACAAGCCCACCGCCGGGGAGCGCGAACGGTGCCGGGGCTACCTCGAGCGCGAACTCGACTTCTTCGCCGCCGCCCCCGTCATCGTCGCCCTGGGCGGGTTCTCGT
This sequence comes from Candidatus Palauibacter scopulicola, assembly GCF_947581915.1. Taxonomy (NCBI): domain Bacteria; kingdom Pseudomonadati; phylum Gemmatimonadota; class Gemmatimonadia; order Candidatus Palauibacterales; family Candidatus Palauibacteraceae; genus Candidatus Palauibacter; species Candidatus Palauibacter scopulicola. Next base: position 14,947 of record NZ_CANPWG010000067.1, on the reverse strand, counting down.
TCGCCGCGCTACTGAGGATCTTCCGCGAACGCGACGAAGCCGTCCCGCGCCCCGCGCCCCGCTTCGGCCACGGCGTGGAGGTCGAGGTCGGCCGCCGCCTGCTGATCGGCTCCTACCACCCGAGCCAGCAGAACACCTTCACCGGCACCCTCACCGAACCCATGTTCGACGCCATCTGGACCCGCGCCGCCCAACTCGTCACGCCACCTCAATGTCCGTGAGCCCGAAGTCGTTGCCCTTGAACAGCAGCGGCTCGCCGGCAGTCCTCGCGAGCGCGTACGCGAAGCAGTCCCCCAGGTTCAGCGCGGCCGGGTGGTTCCCCTTTCCGTAGCACCGCCACGCATCCCGCGCGACGGCAGCCTGCTCCGCCGTGACCGGAACGACCTCTACCTGCGTGCGCTCAAGGAACCGGTCGAGTTCATGGCCGGCCCGGATCCCGCCCTTGCCCTCGGCCACGATCGCCGTCTCCAGGAGCGTCGCGGCGGAGATGCGACGCGACGTAGCCTCTGCGATGGCCCGCCGATAGCGAACGCCATCGGGTTCATTCAGCAGAATCGCGAGAATCGCGGATGAGTCGATGATCACTTGGGCGCGCCGTGCTCGTCATACAGCAGATCGCCGTGGTCGGTGGAGGAGACCCCCGGACCGATCAACTTCGAGCACCGCTCACCGATGGCGCGCATCTCCCGCATGAGCGCATCCGCGTCGCGCCGTCGTTGCTCGCGTTCCAGACGTTCCTTCAATGCGATCGTGATCGCTCCCGTTTTCGTGTCTCCGGTCAGCCGCGCCAGCTCGTCGGCCAGCCGGCACGTCTCCTCGTTCTTTATGTTGAGGCTCATCATCCACCTCTCAACCGCCAGGGTAGACACCACTCACGGGCAGGGTAGAAAGCCGCACCGTGATTCTACCCTAGAGGCCCTCTTCCGGGGTCGCAACCACGCCGCGCCGGACACTATTCCGACGGCGGCCTGGTCGGGTCGAGCACGGAGACGCCCGTCGGTTCGTAGTGGCCGACGTTGCGCGTCACCACGGTCAGACCGTGTTCGAGGGCGGTCGCCGCGATGAGCAGATCCGCGAGCAGATCCGCCCCCTGATGGCCGATCGAGGCCGACAGATGGCCCCAGCGCCGCGCCGTCGGAGCGTCGATGCCGAGGATGCGGTCCCCGTACAGCCGGAGCACGCGGTCCAGCCAGGAGGCGAGCGCCTCGGCAAACGCCGCGTCGCGGGCGCGCTGCCGGGCGATGCCCCGCTCGATCTCGCCAATGGAGACCACGCTCAGATGGAGGTCCACGGTTCGCCGGCTGGAGAGCCAGTTCGCGATGGCCGGTGTGCGATCCGGCCGGCGGAGCTCGGACAGCACGTCCGTGTCCAGAAGGAACATCACAACTCCACAGGTCGCGGGGCCACCTCGAGTCGCTCCACGTCTTCGCCACCGCCGGGCATTGAGAGCAGAAGTTCGGCGAAGGTCGGGGCCGTCGCCCCTTCCAGGCGTCGGAGCCGCTCGTATTCCCCGACGGAGATCACGACGACGGCCGGTTTGCCGTGTCGGGTCACGCGCTGCGGCTCGCCCGCCACGGCGGCGGTAACGACGGCGCTGAATCGGTTCTTGGCATCATGCAGCGGCCATTCGGTCATCGATCTTCTCCATGTCTAATCTATCTATCTAGATCATATTTCTAGCCAGAAAACTGCGTCAAGATCACCGCTCCCGCTACGTCGTTGATCGCTCGACCCATCAATCGCTCCTCAATCCACGAGCGACACCCTTGCCGAGCATGGCGGCTGTCCGCGCATTTTGAGGGGACGCGGACCCGTGCAGCGCGCCGGCCGTCCGCGCAGGAGCCACCGCGGAGTCACCGCAAGTCAGGAGAAAAGCACCCATGCCGAACACGTCCCGAGGGATCCCCACCCTCCACGCCCTCCTCGCCCTGGCCCTCGCCGCCACCCTCGCGTTCCTCCCATCGAGGGCGGCCGCGCAGGACAGGCCCACGCTCGGGGCGGACGACTACGACCAGTGGGAGCGCCTGGGCCAGGCATCGCTTTCGCCGGACGGCCTCTGGCTCGCCGTCGTCGTCCGTCGCGTGGACGAGACCTCGGAGCTTCGGATCCACCGCACCGATTCCGATTCGGTCGTCGTCGCCGCGGAAGGCGCGCGCCCGGGGTTCGGCGCGGACGGAAGCTGGCTCGCCTACGCCATCGGCGTCTCCCCGGACGAGCGCGACCGGCTGCGCGAGCGGGGGGACCCCGTCCGCAACGGCGTCGGCCTCCTCAACCTGCGGACGGGAGAGATGGAGGAGATCGAGGCGATGCAGTCGTTCTCCTTCTCCGATGACGGGAGATACCTGGCGCTCCGCCGCTACGGCTCCGCGGAGAGCGAGAGCGACGGCGCCGACGTCCTCGTGCGGGATCTGACCCGGGGAGGGTCGATGAGCTTCGGCAACGTCTCGGCGTTCGCGTGGCAGGAGGAGGGGAGCCTGCTGGCCATGACCGTCGACGCCGAGGATCGGGTCGGCAACGGCGTCCGGCTCTACGATCCGGAGTCCGGTCGCATCCGCTCGCTCGACGCCGACGAGGCGACCTACCGAGAGCTGTCGTGGCGCGAGGATGCCCCCGACCTCGCCGTCCTCAAGACGTTCGAGGATGAACGGCATGAGGACACCGCCCACGTGGTTCTGGCGTGGCGCGATCTGGCCTCCGACAGCCCCCGCGCGTTCGCGCTCGACCCGCGGGAACCCTCCGAACTCCCCGGAGGCGCCCGGATCGTCGAACACCGCGCCCCCTCCTGGTCCGACGACGGCTCCACGATCTTCCTCGGCCTGCAGGAGCGGATCCCGGTCGAGACCGCCGCCGAAGACGCGGAAGGGGAGGGCGAAGGGGAGGGCGAAGGGGAGGACGGCGGAGCCGCCGAAGAGGAGAACGGGGCCGCACGCGACGATGAGGAGAGCCCCGGCGTCGAGATCTGGCATTCCCTCGATGTCGATCCGATCCCCCAGCAGCGCGTGCGCGAGGACCGGCTGCGGCAGGAACACGATCTCGGCGCATGGAAGCTGGCCGACGGCGGATTCCTCCTCCTCGGGGGCGACCACGCGGACCAGGTCGAGATCGCGGAGGGCGGGCGCCACGTGCTGGCCCGCGACGAGACGCCGTACGACGTCAACGCGATGTTCCGCCAGCAGTTCCACGACATCTACGCCGTCGACGCGCGAACGGGGCGCCGCGAACTCGTCCGGGAGCGGGTGACGATCGACATGGGCTCGAGCCCCGGCGCACGCTACGCCGTCTGGTTCGAGGACGCCGACTACTGGACGCACGACCTCGCCACCGGCGAGACCCGCAACGTGACCTCCGGACTCGGCGGCACCTTCGTGGACCTCGACCGGACGCCGACCCGCGAGCAGATGCCTCCCTTCGGCATCGCCGGCTGGCTGGAGGACGACGCGGCGCTGCTCGTGAACGACCGCTTCGACGTGTGGGAGGTGAACCCGGACGGGTCGGGCGGGAGGCGGCTCACGAACGGGGCGGAAGACTCGATCCGGCACCGCGTGGTGCGGGTCGACCGGGAGGCCGACGCCTTCGCCCCGGATGAACCGCTCTACTACTCGACCTACGGCGAGTGGACCAAGAAGGCCGGCTTCTCCCGCGCCCGCCGCGGCGAGACGCCCGAGCCGCTGGTCTGGGCCGACGCCCGCTTCCAGGGCGGCCTCCTCAAGGCGGAGGACGCCGACGTGTACGCCTTCCGCCGCGAACGGTTCGACGACTCGCCCGACTACTTCGTCGCCGGACCGGACCTCGGCGAAGCCCGGCAGGTCACGCGCACGAACCCCTTCCAGGAGGACTACGCCTGGGGCCGCACGCAACTCATCGACTATGAGAACGAATGGGGACGCCCCCTCCAGGGCGCGCTCATCTATCCGGCCGACTACGATCCGGGTCGAACGTATCCCATGATCGTGAACCACTACGAACTGCTCTCGCAGAATCTCCACCAGTACGTCGTTCCGGACCCCACGAGCTACTACAACCTCCAGATCTGGAGCCACGAAGGGTACTTCGTCTTCCGGCCGGACGTCGTCTATCGCGACCGGCGCCCGGGACAGTCGAACGTGGAGACGCTGCGCCCGGCGGTGGCGGCGGCGGTCGAGACCGGGATGATCGACGCCGACCGCGTCGGACTCATCGGCCATTCGTGGGGCGGATACCAGACGACGTTCTTCGTCACCCAGGACGATCTCTTCGCGGCCGCGGTGGCGGGCGCGCCGCTCACGAACCTCATGAGCATGTACCTCTCTTTCTACTGGAACTCCGGGGGAACCGACGCCCGGATCTTCGAGATCAGCCAGGGCCGCATGCAGGTGCCGTGGTGGGAGGACTGGGACTCCTACTTCAACAACTCCCCGCTCCATCACATTCAGAATCTCAACACGCCCCTCCTCATCGAGTTCGGGACGGACGACGGCGCCGTGGAGTTCAACCAGGGCGTCGAGTTCTACAACGCGGCCCGGCGCGCGGGGAAGGACGTGGTGATGCTCGTCTACGAAGGGGAGAACCACGGGCTCGCGAGGGAACCGAACCAGCGCGACTACCAGAGCCGCATCCTCCAGTGGTTCGCCCACTACCTGAAGGGGGAACCGGCCCCGGAGTGGATCACCACCGGCGTCCCCTGGCTGGAACAGAAAGACGGCCTCAGGAAGAAGAAAGTGAGCTGAACCATGATTCCGGGTCCCGACCGTACTCCGGCTGTCCTGCACCGGGTCTCCATCCGCGCGCTGCTGACGGCGGCGGCGCTGCACGCGGTCCTCGCGGCCGCGTCCCCTCGCGTGGAGGCCCAGTCCCCCGAGAGAATCGCGGCAGGATTCACCTGGCGCCTGATCGGACCGGCAATCTCCGGCGGCCGCATCGCCGATCTCGAAGTCGTGCCCGGCACGCAGTCGCACATCTACGTCGGGGCGGCCTCCGGCGGTGTGTGGAAGAGCGTCAACCACGGGACGACGTGGGAGCCGATCTTCGACGACGCGGCGAACCTCTCGGTCGGGGACATCGCGCTCGCCCCGTCGGACCCGCTGGAGGTGTGGGTCGGGACCGGGGAACCGAACAACCGCAACAGCACGCCGTGGGGAGAAGGCGTCTACCACTCCTCCGACGGCGGCAAGACGTGGCGGCTCACGGGGCTGGCGGAGACCCGGCACATCGGGCGCATCGCCGTCCATCCCACCGATCCGGACATCGTGTGGGTGGCGGCGCTGGGGCACCTGTTCGGCCCCAACGCCGAGCGCGGCGTGTACCGGACGACCGACCGCGGCGAGACGTGGACGAAGGTCCTCCACATCGACGACGACACGGGGTTCGTGGACCTCGCCCTCAACCCCGCGGATCCATCCGTCATCTACGCGGCCGCGTACCAGCGGCGGCGGCGCGCGTGGGGGTTCGCGGGCGGCGGGCCGGGAAGCGGCATCTACAAGTCGACGGACGGCGGAGATTCCTGGCGGGAGGTGACCGAGGGCCTGCCGGAGGGGGACAAGGGAAGGATCGGGCTCGCCGTCTCCGGGCGGGATCCGGCACTGGTCATGGCCGTCGTGGAGGCGGCGGAGGGCGGCATCTTCATCTCCCGTGACCGCGGCGAGAGCTGGATGCGCGTCAACGAACTGAACCAGCGTCCGATGTACTACAGCCAGCTCCGGATCGACCCGAACGATGAGGATCGGGTCTGGCTGGTGGCGGGCAGCCTGCACCGCTCGGAGGACGGCGGCGACACCTTCGAGGCCCTCCCCATGGAGATCGAATACAACACCGGCGTTCATGTGGACCACCACGACCTGTGGATCGACCCCGAGGACTCGCGCCACATGATCCTCGGGAACGACGGCGGACTCTATTCCACGTGGGACGACGGCGACCACTGGACGTTCATCGGGAACATCCCCATCGCCCAGTTCTACGACATCGACCTGGATCTGGCGGACCCGTACCACGTCTATGGAGGACTGCAGGACAACAACTCGTACCGGGGCCCCAGCCGGACGCGCCGCTACCAGGGGATCATGAATCGCGACTGGCAGGTGCTCGACTACGGCGACGGGATGTACACGGAGACGGACTGGTCCGATCTCGGCACCGTCTACGTGACGTCGCAGAACGCCGGGATCGTGCGCGTGAACCTCGCCACCGGAGACCGGAAGGCGCTCAAACCCTTCCCGCCGGACACGACGGTCGAGTATCGCTTCGACTGGAAGTCGCCGATCCTGGTGTCCCCGCACGACGCGAACCGGGTCTACCTGGGCGGCAACCGGCTCTTCATCTCGGACAACCGCGGGGAGAGCTGGCGCGCGACGGAGGATCTCACGCGGCAGATTCACCAGGACAGCCTCGAGCTGATGGGCGTGCGTCCGGACTCGACGACGCTCTCGAAGCACGATGGCGCCTCCGGGTACGGGGAGATCACGGCCGTGGCGGAGTCGCCGGTCGAGGCGGGGGTGCTGTGGATCGGAGCGGATGACGGATCGGTGCGCGTGAGCCGGGACGACGGGGAGAACTGGGAGGATCTGACCGACCGGGTGACCGCGGCGGCGGGGCTGCCGTTCCCGTACTACGTGAGCTGGGTCGAGGCCTCGCACGCGGAGGCGGGGCGCGCATACGTGAGCCTGGACGGGCACTGGGACGACGACTACGGGCCCCTCGCGGTCGCGACGGAAGACTTCGGCGAAACCTGGCGGTCGCTTGCGGACGGGCTGAACGGGGCAGCGGCCGTGACGGCCACGGGCCGGGCGACGGGCGGCGGCATGGCGAGCGTGAACGTGATCCGCGAGCACCCGGAGAATCCGGACCTGCTGATCGTCGGCGCGGAGAACGGCGCCTTCGCCTCACTGGACCGGGGGGCGATGTGGGCCGCGCTCGGCTCGGGCCTCCCCGCCGTTCCGGTCGACGACGTCGAGATCCACCCGCGCGAGAACGACGTCGTCCTCGGCACGCACGGCCGCGCCATCTGGATTCTCGACGACATCACGCCGCTGTCGCAGCGGTCGGCCACCGCCGCGACCGGCGACGGCGCCGTGCAGCTGTTCGCCCCGCGTCCGGCCACGCTCTTCCTGTACCGGAACGACGTGCCGTCGATGGGCCAGGGAACGTTCCGGGCCGAAAACCCCGCGTTCGGCGCGAACGTCGACTACCGGCTCGCCGCGGAGGTGCCGGGCGGCGTATCGATCGATGTGCTGGACGCCGCCGGCCGTGACGTCCGGAGGCTCGAGGGCCCGGGGGCGGCCGGCCTCAACCGGGTCGCGTGGGATCTGCGGCACGATCCGCTGCCGCACGACACCACCCGGTATGAGGTGCCCAGCCTCGATGCGGGCCCCGAGGGTCCGCTGGTCCTGGCGGGGACGTTCACGGTACGCCTGACCGCGGGAGGCGAGACGCGCGAGCAGTCGCTGGAGGTGCGTCCCGATCCCGAACTGCCGGTGTCCGCGGAGGAGCGCCTGGCGCGTTACGAGTTCACGATGGCTCTTTTCGAGCTCCAGGGGGTGGCCTACAGGCAGGGCAGCGAAGCCTACGATATCGAGCGCCGGGCTTCCGAGTCGCTCGAGGCGCTGGAAGGCACGGAGGATGCGGCCGTCGGGGACCTCGAACGCGCCCGGGAGCTTGTGGGCGAGATCGAGGAGGTCGCCGACGAGTGGCGTTCGATCAACGGCGACATCCGCAACTGGTGGACCGGCCTGAGAGGCAAGTTCGACGGCGGTCCCTCCACGACTGGATCGCTGACGGGCCCCTCCGACGACCACCGGCGGCGGCTCGAGGTGATTCGCGCGACAGTCGAGGCCGCGTCCGCGCGGATGACTGCCGCGGCGGATGCGCTCGAAGCGCTGCAGAATCTGGCGGGCGTCGGCGCCCCGCCCAACCGGGACGGAGAAGGGGATGGACAGGAAACCGATCGATAGGAACCCGAAGGCCGCCACGCCGCGTCAGCTGGCGTGGCTGGCGCTGGCTGGAATCGCGGCGCCGGGCGCGCTCGAGGCGCAGGCGTGCCTCGGATTCAGCGGCAACGGGTTCCTCAGCGGCTCGGGCGCCGTGTGGCGCGAGTCATCCGAAGACGTCACGGGCCTTGGGGGCGCGGCCGGGTTCGACCTGGGTCTCGTCGCCGCGACAGGTCATTACGTGAAGTTCTCCGGCGCGGACGAGTTCGATCAGGAATTCGAGTTCGAGGACGCGCGCGCGAGCGTCGCCCTCAAGCTCCCGCTGCCCGTGCTGTCGGTCTGTCCCCTCGCCACCGTGGGGGTCGGAGGCGTCCTGTCGAGGAACTTCGACGAGCTCCCGTACAAGAGCGAGACCGTTTACGGGGTCGGCGTGGCGGTCGGGCAACGCTTCGGCGCGCCGGGCTCCGGCCTCGCGATCATCCCTTCGGCGACCGTGAGCATCGAGAACTACTCGGTCGACCGGCTCTACGACGACATCGTGGAGGGGGACAGGGAAGTCAGCGCCGTCATCCGCGGCGGCGTCACGGTCGAGATCGGCAGCATTCACGCCCGGCCGTACGTCGCGTTCACGACCGCCGAGGACAGCCACCTGATTGCCGGAGCCCTGCTGGGGGTCACCTTCTGATGAGTCCCGGCGGGCCCGAGCGGCGGGCCCGGGAACTGCGCAGGGAGCTGCGGCACCACGCCTATCTCTACTACGTCCGCAACCAGCCCGAGATCTCGGACGAGCACTTCGACGAACTGTTCCGCGAACTGAAGGTGCTGGAGGCGTCCCACCCGGAACTCGTCACGCCCGATTCGCCCACCCAGCGCGTGGGCGCGGAGCCCCTCGACGCCTTCGAGACCATCGAGCACACTGCGCCGATGCTCAGCCTCGATTCATCCGCCGATGTGGAGCCGCTCGAGCGGTTCGACGAGCGGATGCGCAAGGCGCTCGGGGACGACATCGGATACGTCGTCGAGCCGAAGTTGGACGGCGCCTCGATCGAACTCGTCTACGAATCCGGCCGGCTGTCGCGCGCCGTGACCCGGGGCGATGGCATGCGCGGCGAAGGCGTGACGGAGAACATCCGCACGATCCACTCGGTGCCGCTCCGCCTGCGGGCCGCGGATCGCGAGGTGCCGCGGCTCCTGTCGCTGCGGGCCGAGGTCATCATGAGAGTGGGCGAATTCGAGGCGCTGAACGCCCGGCTCCTCGAAGGCGACCGCGCTCCGTTCGCGAACCCGCGCAACGCGGCGGCCGGATCGCTGCGGCAGCTCGACCCGCGCATCACCGCCGCGCGCCCGCTCGACATCTACGTCTACGACATCCTCGCGGTCGACGGACGCCCGCCCCCCACGCAGCGGGCCACGCTGGAAGCGCTGCGCGAGTGGGGGCTGCCGGTGAACGAGCGCTGCCGGCCCGCGGCCGATGTCGGAGAGATCCTCGCGTTCCAGGCGGAGATCGAGGAGTGCCGCGACGACCTCGAGTACGAGATCGACGGCATCGTCATCAAGCTCGACGACATCGCCGCGCGCGACGAGGTCGGCGAGACCTCGCACCACCCCCGCTGGGCCTTCGCCTTCAAGTTCCCCCCGCGGAAGGAGATCACCCGCCTCCTTCATATCTTCCCCAGCGTGGGGCGGACCGGCGTGGTGACGCCCATCGCCTTCATGCGCCCGGTGGAACTCGGCGGCGTGACCGTGAGCCGGGCGAACCTGCACAACCGCGAAGAGGTCGCCCGCAAGGACATTCGCGAGGGCGACCGGGTGCGGGTGCAGCGGGCGGGAGATGTGATTCCGCAGGTGCTGGAGCGGATCGAGGAGCCGGGCCGCGAGCGCGCCGAGCCGTGGGCCATGCCCACCCAGTGTCCCTCGTGCGAAGCCGTCCTGGAGCCGCGCGGCCCGTACACCTTCTGCCCCAACCTGTTCGCCTGTCCCGCGCAGCTCGCCGGGCGGATTCAACACCTCGGGTCGCGGCATGCCCTCGACATCGAAGGGTTGGGAGAGGAAACCGCGAACCTCCTCGTCCGCAAGGGGGTGATCGGCCGCGTTCCGGAGCTGTTCGACCTGGATGCGGCGACGCTGATGGAGCTGGAAGGCTTCGCCGAGAAGTCCGCCACGAACCTCGTCGGGGCGATCCACGCCGCGTGCAAGACCGAACTCGCCCGCTTCATCTACGGCCTCGGCATCCCCGAAGTCGGGGTGACCGTGGCGCGGGAACTCGCCTCGCACTTTCTGTCCTTCGAGGCGTTCCGGGAGGCGGCAGTGGAAGGGGAGGCGGCGGCAGAAGGGGAGGCCGCGGCAGAAGGACAGGCCGCGGCGGAAGGGGAGGCGCTGCAGGAAGTGGACGGGATCGGGCCCCGGATGGCGGAGGAGATCACCGCCTTCCTGGCCCGCCCCGAGGTGTCGAAGGTTGTGGACGAACTACGCGCCCGCGTCGAGCCCGTGCCCCCGCCGCGCGCGGGCGACACCCTGGCCGGGCTCCGGATCGTCCTCACCGGGGGGCTCGACTCCATGAGCCGCTCCGAGGCCGGGAAGAAGCTCGAGGCGCTGGGCGCGAAGGTCACGTCATCCGTGAGCAAGCAGACGAGCTACGTCGTCGCGGGCGAGAACCCGGGCCGCAAGCTCGAGCGGGCGCAGACCCTCGGCGTGGAGATCCTGGACGAAGCGGGCCTCCTCGCACTCCTGAGCGGCGGACCCGGCGCGCTCTCCGCGCCCGACGAGCCAGCGTCCGACCCGACCGCGTCAGACCAGACCGCGCCCTGATGGAGAACATCGAGATCGTCCGCGTCCTGAACGAGGTGGCCGACCTGCTCGAGATCCAGCAGGCGAACCCGTTCCGCGTCCGCGCCTACCGCAACGCGGTGCGCACGATCAACGCGCACGCCTCGCCCCTGCGCAAACTCGTCGAGCAAAGCGCCGACCTCACCGCGCTGCCGTCGATCGGGAAGGGGATGGCGGACAACATCCGCGAACTCGTGGAGAGCGGGCGCCTCGCGATGCTCGACGAAATGGCGGCCGAGATCCCCCCGGGACTCGTCGAGTTGATGCGGCTGCCGGGGGTCGGTCCCAAGAAGGCGCGCAAGCTGTGGGACGAGCTGGGCGTCGAATCGATCGACGACCTGGAGGAGGTCGCGAGCGAGGGGCGCGTGGCCGAACTCCCCGGTTTCGGCGTCAAGACGCAGGACCGCATCCTCCGCGGCATTCGCAACTATCGCACGAGCACGACCCGCTTCCGCCTCGGGGAAGTCGACAAGCTCCTGCCGCCCCTGATCGAACACCTGCGGGCGACGCCCGGCATCACCCGCCTGGAAGTCGCGGGGAGCTATCGGCGCCGGAAGGAAACCGTCGGCGACATCGACATCCTCGTCCTCGCCGACGACGCGCGCGCCGCCTCCGACGCCCTGGTCGGGTTCTCCGGCGTGGAGAGCGTGATCGGCGCCGGCGGGACGAAGACATCGGTGCGTCTCCGCAGCGGATTGCAGGTCGACCTGCGGGTCGTGCCGCCCGAGAGCTGGGGAGCCGCGCTCATCTACTTCACGGGGTCGAAGGAACACAACATCCGCCTGCGCCGCCGCGCGCTCGAACGGAAGCTGCGCGTGTCCGAGTACGGCGTGTTCACGATCCCCGAGGAGTCCCTCGGCGATGCGCTTGGCGAGCGGGGCATCGCCTCCGAGGGAGAGATGGTCGCGGGAGCGACGGAAGAGGAGGTCTACCGGGCGCTCGATCTCTCCTGGCTGCCGCCGGAACTGCGTCGCGACCGGGGAGAGTTCCAAGCTTCCGATGCCGGGGAACTGCCCCGCCTGGTCGAGACGTCCGACCTGCGCGGCGACGTCCACATGCACAGCACGTGGTCCGATGGCCGCGCTTCACTCGAGGAGATGGTCCGGGCGTGCGCGGCGCGCGGCTACGAGTACATGGCGATCACCGACCACTCGAAGGCGCTGGCGATGGTCGAGGGTCTCGATGCCGCCAAGCTTCGACGCCAGTGGGACGAGATCGCGGAGGTGCAGGCCGCCCACCCCGAGATCCGGATCCTGCGCGGGCTGGAGGTCGACATCCTCCGCGACGGATCGCTGGACCTCGAGGACGAGATGCTCGAGCGGCTCGACGTCGTGATCATCTCGGTCCATTCCTTCCTCGGGCTGGACCGGGCGCGGCAGACGGCGCGCGTGCTGAAGGCGCTCGCGCACCCCCGCTCGATGATCTTCGGGCATCCGACGGGACGGCTCATCAACCGGCGCGGTCCGATCGATGTGGACATCGACGATATCCTGCACGCCTGCGCCGAGTTCGGCGTCGCCGTCGAAGTCAACTCCCACCCCCACCGTCTGGACCTGAAGGACAGCCACCTCTGGCGCGCCCGCGAACTCGGCGTGCCGGTCGTGGTCGCGACGGACGCGCACCGGCCGGACGACCTCGATCTGGCGCACTACGGCATCGAGCAGGCGCGCCGCGCATGGCTCACCCCCGAACACGTCCTCAACACGCGTGGCGTGGACGATTTCCTGGCGGCCCTTGGGAGAAAACGGGCGAGTTGATTCCCCGTTGAGAGCCCGTCCCCATACTCCCGTCGACAAGCAGCCACAGGTGGGACCTCACGGCAGGGAGACTCGGACACATGACGCGTGGATGCGGACTCTCACCCTTCTCGCGGGAACACCACATTCCGCTCCGCCGGCAACTCGCGGCGGATCTGGAAGCCGGGATTCGCGATGGACACGTCCGGCCCGGGGCCCGGCTTCCGTCGGCCAGGGACATGGCGCGGCGCCTCGGCATAAACCGGGGGACGGTCGGCGCCGCGTTCGCGCGGCTGCGCCGGAGAAACCTCATCGAAGTCGGGAAGGGACAGCGTCCGCGCGTGTCGATTCGCCCGCGCGCCCTCCCTCCGCCCCCGGCCGTGGAGATGGCGCCGAGGACCGCGGCGCTGGACCTGCTGCGCCGCGCGCACGCCGGGGGACTCTCGCGCTGGCGGCTGCTCAACGAGCTGGAGCGCATCGTGGACGGAGCCCGTAGCCCGGATGGCGCCCGGAACCCGAAGCCGCCCCTCGTGACGCTGTGCGAACCTCGACCCGGCTTGCGGGCCGTGCTCGCCGCGGAACTCCAGCATGCCTGCGGCTTCATCGTTCAGGCAGTCGACTCCGCGCGCGGGATACCGGAAAACTCGCCGGTGATCCTGCGGCGCGAGCTGCAGTCACGCATGCGCCGGTCCGGCACCGTCGAGTGCGTTCCCGTTTCACTCGCCGGGGGCACCCGCGAACGTGACCTCGTCCGACGCCGAATACGCCGCGGATTCGTCGTGCTGCTCTCCCGGAGCGAGACCGTGCGCGTGTTCGCGGCGGAACTCGCCGCCCGGGACTTCGCGCTCGGAATCGGCTTCAAGGCCCTCGACCCCGACCGCGACGCGCCGGCCGTGCGCCGGGCCGTGACGGCGGCAACGATCATCTTTCACGACCGGCTCGTCCCGATGGCTCGCTATGCCCACGGAAGTGCTCCCGCGGTGCCGATCACGCTCCTCCCGCTGGAAGAGGTCGAACGGCTCCGCGTCTACCTGTCCAGGACGGACCGGCGCGCGGGCGACCGCGGCGGCTCCGCCTCGTACGAACCGCCACGCCCGGGGCAACCGTAGCCCATGCGCGCCTTCACCCCTAGATTGAACGAGGTTCTGCCGTCGCCCCGCCAGGGAGTTGCCGGGACTATGAGTAAGCAGTTCCATACATCTATGGACTCTGATATGGACTCTGACGCCGAGTTGTGATTGTGTCTCCAGCCAAATTCGACCGCAGCGTGGTTGTAAGAGCGCTCCGCTTCCGAGCCAAACTCGATGGATTCCGACTCGAACGCGGCCACTACATGGATCGGCCCGACGATCGGGCCGACCGCTGGTACGCCGTACCGTTGGGAGACCGCGACGCCCCCCGTTCCGGAGAAGGCTTCCCAACGATCGCGGCGGCGGCGGACGAAGCGGAACGCCTCCGCAAGCTCCGGGAAGCGTCCGTTTCCGAAGACTGACCCACCTTTGCCGCGGACCCGCCGCGGCTCGAGGATCGGTCGCTTGAAGCGCCGCGCCGGCTCAAGTATTATCGACGGCCCAACTCGCAGGATGTTGGGGACGTTGGCCCGTGGTGGAATTGGCAACACGTCTGGCTCTGGACCAGAAGATTCCAGGTTCGAGTCCTGGCGGGCCAATCAGCACAGCAGCAACCTGACAGCAGCACCCTGCGGAGGGGTGGCCGAGTGGCTTAAGGCGGCGCCCTGCTAAGGCGTTGACTCGAAAGAGTCTCGTGGGTTCGAATCCCACCCCCTCCGCCTATCTGCTTCCGGCCTCCCCCCGGAGGCTTCCGGACGGGTGGCCGAGCGGACTAAGGCGCACGCCTGGAGAGCGTGTGGGCAGCAACCCTGCCTCGTGGGTTCGAATCCCACCCCGTCCGTTTAGCAGTTCCCACGAGGCAGTAAGAACATGCCCGCCCGGCGCGGGTTCGAACCGAGCGCCCGCAGGGCGCGAGCTCGGGGAGCCGCGCAGCGGCGACCCAATCCCACCCCGTCCGTTTAGCAGTTCCCACGAGGCAGTAAGAACATGCCCGCCCGGCGCGGGTTCGAACCGAGCGCCCGCAGGGCGCGAGCTCGGGGAGCGCCGCGGAGCGGCGGGAAGCCAATCCCACCCCGTCCGTTTAGCCTTGTCCACGACTCACGCGCGCAAGATCGTTAGGCAAGCCGTCGCACGCGCACCAATCTTCTCCTCCAGGCGATCCAGGATCGCATCGTCGAGGCCTTCCGTGCGAGCGGCCAAGACGATTCCATGCAACCGGTCGGCTACGCCGACGGCGACGGTGTCGCACAACGCGAGCACCTCCGAGACGGGGAGCCCCGCTTCGTTGGCGAAACGTTTCCAGTGCCTCACCTGGACGTATCCGAGACGGGCTTCGCCGCCGATCTTCACCGCAAGCTTGAGTCTCGGCTCGTAATAGCCGGGATAGGGCAGCACGCTAGCTAGTTCTCGTCCG